>JBJEUZ010000069.1:0-14117 GCA_051884095.1 Candidatus Coproplasma sp. | reverse complement strand
TTTATATGAGTCATTTTTTTATTCACAGGTGTTGCACTTAATATTATAATCCACCAAAGTCAGGTTAGCGCCGACTGCGATTTCCGCAGTCGGCGCTTTGATTGGATTTTAAAGCGCCGTATTGAGCCCGCAGGCTTTGTGAATTTTACAAAACCTGCGGGCTTAATTATTGCATTATCCGTCTTTTAATGTTAAAATAAATATCAAGAGGAAACAGAGATGAAATTTATAGAACTTACCGTTCACACTTCCACCGAGGGAAGCGAACTTGTTGCGGATATCATGTGGCGCTACACCAACTATGGCGTAGCTATTTCCGACGTTAAGGACGTAATAGCCCTGCAAAACGACAAGGTAATGTATTGGGACTATATGGACGAAGAGCTGACTGCCGACAGGTCGGGCGACGTGCTGGTAAAGGCGTTTGTCGCGCTGGACGAGGCGGAAGCCACCCTTCCGCGCATACGCGAGGATATCGAGCAGATGCAGCTTGACTGCGGCGGCTGTATGCCCCTGGGCTCGCTTGAAACCACCCGTCGCGAGATTGAGGGGGACGACTGGATAGAAATCTGGCGCAAGCACTTCCGACCCATTCATATCGGCAATATCGTGGTCGTTCCCGAGTGGATAGATTATACTCCCGCCGAGGGCGAAAAGGTGGTACTGCTCGACAACAATATGGCGTTCGGCACGGGCGAGCACGAAACTACTTCTATGTGCGTTGAGCTTTTACAGGAATATCTTACGCCCGAGAGCGTATGTATAGACGTAGGCTGCGGAAGCGGAATTTTAGGCATATCCGCAATCAAGCTGGGCGCAAAATACGCATACCTTACGGATATCGACTACGTCGCGGTAAAGAGCGCGAATCATAACGCCGACTTGAACGGCGTAAGCGAGTTTGTAACGGTTGCGCACAGCAATCTGTTGGACAATTCGGACGTAAAGGGCGATATCATGCTCGCCAACATAACTGCGGATATTTTAGAAAATCTCGCTCCTTCCATTCCCAAAAATTTAAAGAAGGGCGGCGCGCTTATCTTAAGCGGCATAATCGACTGCAAGCGCGACAGGGTGATACAGGTTTACTCCGCGCAGGGGCTCACGCTTGAAAAATCGGTAAAGAAGGGCGAGTGGAACGCGCTCGCGTTCAGGTCGTTATGAGCACGCCGCGCAGATTCTTCACTCAAAAACTCAACTATCCCGAAGAGAGCGAGGTGGTAATCGACGGCGAGGAGTTTATACACGCCGTCAAGGTTCTGCGCGTGGAAGAGGGGAGCGAAATTACCCTCCTGGACGGAAGCGGCAACGAGTTTTCGGCGATAGTCAGCAGAATAGAAAAACGCGCTTTGTCGGCGCATATCATAGGGGTAAACGCGGGCGACAGAGAGGCGAAAACTAAAATATACCTTCTCTGCGGCGCATTGAAGGGCGACAAGACCGAGCTGGTCGTACAGAAGGCGTGCGAGCTGGGGGTAGCCAGAGTGGGCGTGTTTTCGTCCGAATATTGCTCGGCGTATATGAACGCAAACAAGCTGGAGCGGCTCAACAAGGTTGCGCGCGAGGCGGCAAAGCAGTGTCTGCGCTCCACCGCGCCCGAAATAGAGTATTTCGACAGTTTAAAGGACGCGCTCGCTTCGGCGCAGGACTATAAAAACAAGCTGTTCGCGTGCGAGTTTGCAAGCGAAAGCGACGCGGATATGGGCAATTTAAGCGGTTCTACCGCAATAGTTATCGGCAGCGAGGGCGGCTTTTCGGCAGAGGAATTCAAAATGGCGAAAGAGGAATTTAACTTTTCGGGCATAACGCTCGGCAAGCGCATACTCCGCGCCGAAACCGCGGCGATTTCCGTGTGCGCGGTAGTGGCGTTCTCGCTGGGAGAGCTCAGATGAGGGCGGTGGTATTTACCCTGGGCTGTAAGTGTAACGAGGTGGAGAGCGCCTCGATAATGGCAGAGCTTGAAAGGTGCGGCTGGGAGGTTTCGGATAAACTTTCCCCCGCGGATATATACGTATTAAACACCTGTGCGGTCACGCGCGAGGCGGAAAGAAAGAGCCGACAGCTCATCTCGCGCGTGCGGAGATTCAACGCTCAGGCGCCCGTCTACGTTTGCGGTTGCGCTTCGGAAAAGAACAGAGAGCAGTTTGAAAGGGACGGCGTGGCGTTTATCGGCGGCGCGAAGAACAAGGCGGAGATTATCGCGGCAATCGCGCGCGACTACAGCCTTGAAAATTGCCCTGCTTCGCTCGGCTATCCCAAGCAGGTGCGCACGCGCGCGTTCATAAAAATTCAGGACGGCTGCAACAACTTCTGTTCGTACTGTATAATCCCCTATCTGCGCGGCAGAATACGCTCACGCACGGTCGCGGACGTGGTAGAGGAGGTCAGGGCGACAAACTCACTTGAAGTTGTCTTTACGGGCATAAATATATCCGTGTTCGGTCAGGACACGGGCGAAAGTTTAACCGGACTCTTGACAGCGCTTAAGGATTGCGACAAGCGCATACGCTTAGGTTCGCTCGAATGCGGTGTGATAGACGATAAATTTTTGCAGGCGTGCAAAAATTTATCTGACTTTGCGCCTCAGTTCCACTTATCGTTGCAGAGCGGCTCGGACAACGTGCTTAAGGCGATGAACCGCCGCTATACGCGCGCGCAGTATCTGGAAAAGTGCAAACTTATATACAGTTATTTCCCCGACGCGGCGATTACAACCGACATAATAGCGGGCTTTTGCGGCGAAACCGAAGAGGACTTCAGGGACAGTTTAAGCATAATAGGCGAAGCTCGCCTTTCGCGCGTGCACGCGTTCGCGTTCTCGCCCAGAGAGGGCACAAGGGCGTATTCGTTGCCCGATATCCCCGCGCCAATCAAGGCGCGCAGACTGCACGAGCTCTTAAATGAGGGCGCAAAGGCGGAAGAAAGGTACCTTTTAAAACAGCTTTCTTCGCTGCAGAGCGTCGTATTCGAGGAATTCGACGGCGAATATACCACAGGCTACACCGCGGGATATATAAAGGTCTACTGCGCGGGCGAACGCGAAGGAAAGAAAACGGTTAAATTAATAGGGGCGTTCCGCGACGGCGCGCTTGCAGAGGTGACGGATAATGACTGAAAAAAAGAGTATATTCAGGAGAGCTTGCGCGCAGATAAAGTGCTTTTTCGTGCAGACCTTCCGCAGGCATACGGGCAAGGAATATTCCGAGTTGGTCACGCGCGGCGTTCTGAAGAGCGACGACAGCTTCAACCGCAGATATCCCTGGGCATATATCCGCGTGTTTGCGGCGATTATCATTCTTTTTGCGGTATTTCTGCTCATCGTGCGGTTCACTTCCAACGAGCTGTTCGCGCCTACGATCATACTTCTGGCAACCCTTTCGTTCAGTCTGCCCTTCCTTTTGCTGCTGTACGAAATTTATCCGCGCAACGATTTGAGCGTCATCGCCGTGGTGCTTATAATGCTCATAGGCGGCGCGGCGTCCTGTGTGATTACGCAGATACTTTATTCGTTTTTCCACGCCTCCAACGGCTGGATAGCGGCGGTATATGCGGGAGTGTTCGAAGAATTTGCCAAACTTGTTCCCACGCTTATAATCATTGCAGCGCTTAAAAATAAACAGCCGCTGGTCGGTTTTATCGCAGGCGCGGCGGTGGGGTGCGGCTTTTCGATCGTAGAGGATTTAGGCTATATTTTCCTGTATTCCAACGACTTTACCGCGGTCAATTTAACTTCGGCAATCACAACCTTTTTCGAAAGGGGAATTTCCTCGTTCTGCACGCACATCGTGTGGACGGCGCTGATCGGCTGGGCGTTCAGCTATTTCAGACACGCGCTCGTAAATCCAAAATTTTACGGCGCGGTAGTCTTTTCAACGGTGCTGCATTTCTGTTGGGATATGCCTTTGGCAGAGCCCTGGAGCACAGTTGTGTGCGCGCTGTGCGCGGTTGCGATATATGCGGCGGTAATACCCGTGCTGTACCTGGGCAGAAGGCGCATCTTCAGCGGCGGGGGCGAAAGCATGACTCCTGAATTTTTTAAGGCCGACGAGCAGTCGCTGGATAAGCGCACGCCCGAATACTACGTTCACGCAGGCAATTTAAGCCTTGCCATAGGCGCGTTTTTAATGGCGGTCGTCGCAATAATTTACTGCGCCATACCCTTCCGCGAGGCGTACTATACGCAGAGCTTTTCCGACGCTGCCGACTTTGTCGATTTTATGCACGACGGTTACGAGTTCAGAATCGAACCCGACCGTCCGTTCGACCGCTCGCCCTCTGCCGACAACGTGGTTCGCGAGGAAAACGACGTGGTCTATCAGGTGGTTCAGAACGTAAAGGACGGCGACGCTACGTATCACTACACCTACAACGTGGCGGGCGACGGCACGATTAATCTGTATTTTTTAACCGAAGTTTCGGTATCGGTTACAACGCAGACGGGCGAGTATCAGCTGTTTATGGAAAATCTGTATACGGGCGGCAAGCTGTACGCGTCCTTTTTCCGCGTCCGTCAGGACGTAACGGGCTTCAACTTTCTAAGCAACGGCGGGATATCGGTAATTATCCACGACGCAACTTACGTGCGCGACCTCACCGAGCCGAGATATATGGCGCTCTTCTACTATTTCGGCGGGGTTGCCGCCGCGGCGCTCATACTTTACTTGGGGTTCTTCGTCAAATCGGTCAGCGTCAAGCGGAAAAATTCAAAGGAGGAGGCTGAAAATCAGCCTTAAAGATATATTATGTTGAACGACGAATGTATTTTCTGTAAAATCATCAGGGGTGAAATTCCCTCGTCCAGGGTGTACGAGGACGATAAGATGTACGTGTTCAAGGACATAGAGCCCAAGGCTGAGGTTCACCTTCTGGCTGTGCCCAAGGACCACTACAAGCTGCTGTCCGAGCTGGATGAGGAGAGGGAAAAGACGCTTGCCTATATGCTTGAAAAGATTCCTGAAATCGCCGCGGAAAACGGCTGCGGCAACGGCTATCGCCTTGTAATAAACCAGGGCGACGACGCAGGTCAAACAGTGTTCCACCTGCACGTTCATATTTTAGGCGGCCAGACGCTGGGTTGGTGATATTATGGATTACACTATCAGAAGCGAAAAATTACAACTTACGGTAACCGACGAGGGCGGAAGCATGCGCTCTTTAATCTATCTTCCCACGGGCGAGGAGAGGCTGTGGCAGGGCGGAGAGTTCTGGAGCAGCCGCGACGTGGTTATTTTTCCCATCATCGGGCACGCGGGCGCGTTCGAAGTCAACGGCAAAAAGTGCGAGCTCAAGTCGCACGGAATCGTCCGCTATTCGCGTATGACCCCCGTAGATATGGGCGAAAGCTCGGTAACGTTCGAGCTCCGCTCGGACGAGATCACGCGTGAAAATTATCCCTACGACTTTATCTTCAGACTGCGCTACGACCTGAAGGACGACAGGCTTAAAGTCACCTACTTCGTGCAGTCGTTAAACGGCAAAATGCCATTCTACGTGGGCGGACATCCCGGAATGTACGCGCCCGGCGGCGAAGCGGAGATAGAATTTGAAAGGGAGGAGAGCCCCGTCTCGTACCCCCTTGACTGCGACGGCGCGGTTAAAATCGACAGTCTTAAGCGATTCATCGCCAACAAGGCGTTCTTTGCCGAGTGCAAGACCTTGCAGCTTGGCAACCTTTCGGGCGCGGCGATATATATGCGCACGCGCGACGGATATACCTACGAATACAATTCCGACTGCCCCTTATTCGCCTTCTGGTCGAACGAGAACGGCGGCGACTACGTGTGCGTAGAGCCGTGGTGGGGAATAAACGACTTCCCGCAGGCGCCCAGAGAGCTCACTCTCAAGCCGTTCATAAACTTCGACGACGGCGCGGGTCAGGCGTTTTCGTATACGCTCAGGGTGACGAAAGATTAATTTAATAATGTAAAAACAGAGCCGCGGCTGCGAAAAATTTCGCAGCCGCGGCTGAATTATTTTATATTAAGGCATAGCCTTAGTTGATTAGTGAAAGGTCAATCAAGTGTGTATGCAATTAAGATACTCAGTCAAGGCATAGCCTTGGTTGATTAGTGAAAGGTCAATCAAGTGTGTATGCAATTAAGATACTCAGTCAAGGCACAGCCTTGCCGCCGCCTTTACCCGCTCGTCGAGCGATTTTGGCGAAATGACCTTTACCGCGCCGCCGAACGAAAGGATTTTATTGACGAGAAAGCTATCGTCGGGCAGACTTACCTGCGCCGCAAGCGCGTTTCCGCGCGGTTCTACCTCGTCAATGCCCAGCCATTCCTCCACGTCCGCAAGCGCGTCGGGCTCAATCCTTAAAACCACGTCTATAAGCTGTTCGTTGGAATAGTAAAAGTCAAGAGGTATTTCGTCCTTTGAAACGGGCTTCTTTTCAAAAGTCGCGCCCGTAAACCACGCCTTTTTTATGCGCGCAATCTTAAAGGTCCTGAACTCCTGCTTGGTGTGGCAAAAAGCGTAAACGTACCATACGTTCTGCTTTAATATCAGCACGTGCGGGTCTATAATTCTACGGCTGTGCTCGCCCCCGCGCGAAAGATAGTCTATCTCCATGGCAAGGCACTCGTTCACCGCCTTTTCGCACGCCTTCATCTTTTCGGAAAACTTTCCCATATCGCCCCAGGTTCCGCCGTCTACTATTACGTTTCCGCATACGGTCAAATCCCGCTTATCTATCTTCTGTTGCCTTTCCAGCTTCTCCGCCGCGGAAACCGCGTCGGGGTCGTTTACCTGGGTTGCCCACGCCCTTAACGCGTTTATCGCCGAAGCATACTCTTCGCGCGTGAAGTATCCGGCAGGCAGTTTGAACGTGTCGGACACGGTAATACCGCCGTATCTGCCGCGCTTTACGTCCACGGGTATGCCCGCAACGCTCAATTCCTCAACGTATCTGTATACGCTCCTCACCGAAATATCGTAACGGTCTGCAATCTCCTGCGCGCAAATCTTGCGCTTAGTCAAAAGAGCCATCAGAATTTTTATCATAATCTGGTATTTCAAGCGCCCGTCCTCCATAAAATAAATCAGAAAAATTAAAATTTTCTTAAAAAAATTTTATCATACCTGACAATATCTGTCAAGTTTAGTTGATATAATTAAGACGTAAACACGGATAAAGAACGCAACGAGAGGTGAATTTATGAATTTTACGGCATATATCCAGAAACAGAAAAACCGCATACGCGAAAGGCACGAGGGCGAAATCTTCCTCGTACGCAAGGACGGGGTTTTTCCACTGCGCGACACGTCGGAGATTATGAAGGAGCTGAACGGACTAAAAGGACTGAACGTAAGCGAGCGCGAACAGGCGGCGTCGATACGCTCCTTCCGCCGCCGCGAGGCTGAAGTAGTATAAAAAGCTGAAATAGGCGGAAGCGACAAAAAATCGAAAGATGCGTAAAATAGTATGCGGCGGAGCGCAAGGTATGCGCTCCGCCGCAGTTTATAATTTTTTTCTGTTTCACATTGATTAAACTCAGGTTCATCTGGTCAGCAGTTTTTCGACCAGCGCGACTATGGCGTACATTCCGCCTGCGAGCACGCAGAGTATTATGGTGGCGGTCATAACCAAATCCAGCCTGAACACCTGCCCGCCGTAGACTATCAGGTATCCCAGCCCCGCGCGGGAAACGATGTACTCGCCCATAATCGAGCCTATCCAAGCCAGCCCCACCGCGACCTTCAAGGTATTCATAAGCTGCGGTACGGAAGCGGGTATAACCAGCTTTGTCAAAGTCTGCCGCTTGGTTGCGCCCAGCGCCCGCATAAGGGTAAGCATGGTCTTATCCACCTGTAAAAAGCCCGTCAGCGTGTTCATGATACACACTATAATCGAAACTATAACCGTCATAAAGATAATCGACGTATAGCCCGTGCCTATCCAGATGATAATCAGCGGTCCCAGCGCGATTTTCGGCAGGGAATTCAACACTACTATATACGGCTCGAAAATTTTCTGAAGGGAGTCGCTCATCCACAGCGCTACGGCTATCGCATAGCCCAGCACCACGGCAACGGAAAAGCCTATAATCGTCTCCATAAGCGTCACGCCTATGTGGTAGAACAGGTTGCCGTTGGCGTACAGCTCGCCGATCGTCTTAATCACGCGCGATGGGGAACTGGTTATAAACGGGTCGATAAGCTCCAGCTGCGCGCACAGCTCCCACGCGCCGATAAGCACTGCCAAAAGCCCTATCCGCGCAACGTTTACAAGTATGTTTTTGCGCTTTAATTTTTTAAGATAAGCAATGTGCTCGGTTGAGTAATTTAAGTTTTTCATATGGTTAATCGGAGGATATTTCGCGGTCAACGCCCAAAATTTCAGGGTTTAAGCCCGCGTTGCGCGGTAAAATTTTATTAAAGGGTTAAATTCCCAACTCCGCCCGCAGTATTTCAAAGGTGTGGGCGAATTCGCTGCATTCCCGCCTGGATTTTGGCGTGCCGTCGCCGAATAGTATTCTGTGCTCGGCAACCACCGCCGCAGGGCGGGAGGATAGAACGATAACCTTATCCGAAAGCGCAATCGCTTCGGAAATGTCGTGCGTAACCAACAGAGCGGTCTTTTGCTCGCTCTTTATGATTGATTGAACGTCGTCGCACACTTCAAGGCGGGTCTGGTAGTCGAGCGCGGAAAAGGGTTCGTCTAAAAGCAGAATTTCTGGTCCCGCCGCAAGCGTGCGTATAAGCGCGACTCTCTGCCGCATTCCGCCCGAAAGCTCGGCGGGCTTTTTCTTCAAAAAGTCCTTCAAGCCGTACTTTTCGGCAAGCGCTCTCGCCGCCTCGCGCGGTTCGGAAGAATTTTTGCCCTTGATTTCCAGGGGCAGAAAGATATTTTCTTCCACCGTGCGCCAGGGGAACAGCGCGTCGCGCTGCAACATATATCCGAATTCGCCTTCCTTTCGTACAATCTCTCCGCCGGACGGCTTCAATAGTCCCGCGGCGAGCGACAGAATGGTGGTCTTGCCGCACCCCGAAGGACCTATTACCGATACGAATTCGCCGCGCTCGACGCCGAATGTAAGCCCTCTTACCGCGTCGGTTTCGCCGTCGGTGGTATGGTAGGTATAGCTTACGTCGTTGAATTTAAGAATCATGAATACACTTGCTCGTATATTTTATGCGCCTGTTCGGTCAGCACCAGGTCGGAAAATTTAACGCGTTTTTCCAGCTCGCCCGCGCTCTCTATTACGTCCAGCAACCGCTCGTACGCGCTCTCTTTCATTGCCATATCCGTAACCCACGCGTCGATTGACTTGTAGCTTTCGACCGAAGCCTTTAGCGCGTCTACGCCCGTTCCGTCAAAGTAGGGCGCAAGTTTTTCGGCAACGGTTGAAGAATCGGTCCGGTTTATATACTTCACCGCTTTTGTAACGGCGCGAAGCAAGCCCTCTATTTTGTCGGGATTGGAGTCTATATAGCTCTGTTTAGCCATAAAGCAGGTGTAGGGTATTTCGCCCGACTGTTCGCCCACGGAAGCTACTATGTAGCCCTTTCCCGCCGCCTGATACTGGCTAGCCACGGGTTCGAACATGGTGCAGTAGTCGGCAATTCCGCTCTCGAAAGCGGATGTCATCATATTGAACGCCACGTCGTAGTTAAGGTTTGCGGTCACCGACAGACTCTTCAGGGTATATTCAAAGGTCATCGCGGGCACGCCGCCCTTTCTGCCGGCAAGAATTTCCTTGCCCTCAAGCGACTTCCAGTCAAAGTCGGGTTCCGCCTTTCTGCCCACTAAAAAGCTGCCGTCGCGCTTGGTAAGCTGACCGAAGACCTTCGGCGCGTCGTTTGAGCCGCCTATGGCAACGTATACGGCCGCTTCGGGTCCGCAGAAGCCCACGTCGGCCGCGCCCGAAAGCACAGCCGCCATTGTCGCGTCCGCGCCGCCGCCGTTGGTCAGTTCTATTTTTATACCCTCGTCGGCAAAATAGCCCATTGAATCGGCAAGATACAGGGGCGCGTAGAATACCGAGTGCGTAACTTCGTTGATTTTGATTACTCCTTCGCTCTTACCGCACCCTATAAGGGCAAAGGGCATAGTTACCGCCGTTACGGCGGCAAGAAACAGTGTGATTAATTTGCTTTTCAAAGTTTTCTCCTTAAACGCGGCTGACCGTCGTAAATAAGTATACTTTCGCGCGGCAAGCCTGAAATGCAGTTTAAATTTAAGATATTACAGTTTATGCACGGCAAATTACGTTTGACAATCGGGCGCGGTTTATTCTATAATAAAAACGTATATCGCAAAAAAGGAATTTTTATTATGGAAAAGACGTACAACCCCAAGGACTTCGAGGACAGATTATACGCCGAGTGGGAAGAAAAGGGGTACTTCCGCGCCGAGCGCGACGACAGCAAGGTGCCGTTCACTATTATGATGCCGCCCCCCAACATTACGGGTCAGCTTCATATGGGTCACGCTCTCGACAACACTTTGCAGGATACCATTACGCGCTTCAAGCGCATGCAGGGTTACTGCGCCCTCTGGCTGCCCGGCACCGACCACGCGTCAATCGCGACCGAGGTCAAGATTGTCGAACAGATGGCAAAGGAAGGAATTAAAAAGGAAGATTTGACGCGCGAACAGTTTCTGGAACGCGCGTGGGCGTGGAAGGATAAGTACGGCGGCAGAATAGTTCAGCAGCTCAAAAAGATGGGATCGTCCTGCGACTGGTCGCGCCTTTCCTTTACCATGGACGAAAAGTGCTCCAAGGCGGTTAGGGAGGTATTCGTCAATCTCTACGACAAGGGGTTAATTTACAGAGGTTCCAGAATAATTAACTGGTGCCCCTGCTGTAAGACCGCGCTTTCGGACGCGGAGGTGGAATATTCCGAAGAGGCTTCCTTCTTCTGGCATTTAAAGTACTACGTGGAGGGGAGCGATTCTGAATATCTTGTAGTTGCAACCACCCGTCCCGAAACTATGTTCGGCGACACCGCGGTTGCGGTCAACCCTGCCGACGAGAGGTACAATCATCTTATCGGCAAAAACGTAATTCTGCCCGTAGTCAATAAGCCCATACCCGTAGTCGGCGACGAGCACGCGGATATGACTTTCGGCACGGGCTGCGTAAAGATAACTCCCGCGCACGACCCCAACGACTTCGAGGTGGGACTTCGCCACAACTTAGAGGTAGTGCGCGTCATGAACGACGACGGCACTATGAACGAGAACGCGGGCAAGTACGCAGGTATGGACAGGTACGAGTGCCGCAAAGCCCTTGAAGAAGAGCTTAAGGCGACGGGCATTTTAGTAAAGAAGGAGCCCCATTCGCACAACGTAGGTCACTGCTACAGATGTCATTCCACGGTCGAACCCATCGTTTCTAAGCAATGGTTCGTAAAGATGAAGCCGCTTGCGCGCCCCGCAATCAATGCGGTTATGTATAAAAAGACCAGCTTCATTCCAGAAAGATTTTCCAAAATCTACTATAACTGGATGGAAAACGTAAAGGATTGGTGCATCTCCAGACAGCTGTGGTGGGGTCACAGAATACCCGTGTGGTATTGCCCCGACTGCGGCAAGGAAATCTGCGCAAAGGAGGACCCTACCGAGTGTCCTTCCTGCGGCGGCAAAAACTTAGTGCAGGACGAGGACGTATTGGATACCTGGTTCTCCTCCGCGCTCTGGCCGTTCTCAACCCTGGGCTATCCCGACGACACCAGCGACCTTGAATATTTCTATCCCACCGACCTGTTGGTTACGGGCTACGACATTATCTTCTTCTGGGTATCCAGAATGATTTTCTCGGGACTTGAGCATATGCGCAAGGTGCCCTTCCGCTACGTATTAATTCACGGCATCGTGCGCGACGACCAGGGCAGAAAGATGTCCAAATCCCTTGGCAACGGCGTAGACCCCCTAAACGTAATAGATAAGTACGGTGCGGACAGCCTGCGATTCTCGCTCCTTCAGGGCGTTGCGCCTGGCAACGATATGCGCTATTCGGACGCAAAGGTCGAAGCCTGCCGCAACTTTATGAATAAGATATGGAACGCAAGCCGCTACGTGATTATGAACTGCGAGGGCAGAAAGATTAAGCCGGTTTCCGAAATACGCCTGACCCCTGCGGACAAGTGGATAATTTCCCGCCTGCAATCGACTATACGCGACGTAACGCTCACCCTGAACAAGTTCGAGCTGGGCGTTGCCTGCCAGCTTTTGTACGACTTTATGTGGTCGGACTTCTGCGACTGGTATATCGAGCTCACCAAGCCCGCGCTCTGGTCAGACGACGACGAAAAGAAGGACAACGCCGTATCGGTGCTCTATTTCGTGCTTGAAAACGCGTTAAAGCTCCTTCATCCCTTCGTGCCCTTCATCACGGACGAAATTTACCGCAACCTGCCCGGAACCGAGGGTTCGATTATGGTTGCCGAATTCCCCCGATACAACTCCAAACTTGCGTATAAAAAGGAGGCTGCCGCTTTCGCGGGAGTAATGGAGGTTATAAAGGCGGTGCGCAACGCCAAGACCGAATCGGGCTGCGCTCCCTCAAAAAAGGTAAATCTATTTATCGTAACCGAAAACAAGCGCATAATCTCCGCCAATGCCGAAAGCATCTTAAAGCTCGCGGGCGCGCAGGATATAAAGTTTATATCCTCTCAGGAGGAAGCGGGCGAAAGAACGGTTGCAAAGGTTCTTTCAATCGGCACGCTGTATATCCCCATGGGCGACCTTGTAGACCTTGCCAAGGAAAAGGAAAGGCTGGAAGGCGAGCTTGAAAGGGTAATGGGCGAAATCCGCCGCGCCGACGGCAAGCTCAATAACCAGGGCTTTATTTCAAAGGCTCCCAAAAAGCTAGTCGAAGAGGAACGCGAAAAACTCAATAAATTTATGGAAATGCGCGAAAAAATCATTGCGCAGTTAAAATCTTTATAAAATAAACTATGGCAAACAAAAAAAATAACGGCGGCAAAAGAAAAACTTCGTCCTCTTCGCGCTCAAGCCCCAAAAGCGGAGGGGCGATAGCCAAGGGCACTCGCAAAAAGTTAGCGATAGCCGTGGCGATTATTGCAGTCATTCTCGCGGCGGTAATTGCCTTTATCTATATCTTCAAGCCCGAAGTGTTCAACAACCTGTTCAATAAGGCTCTTTCGGTCTATGAAGAATACACTAAAATGTACTATAACGACAGCGCTGACGACGACCCCGAAGGCGCGCATGGCGCTGAGGCCGTGCACGCGTCCGAAGGCGACCTTGCCGAAATTACCACGGCTGACTTTTCTATTCATTTTCTCGAACTGGGCAATAAGTACGCGGGCGACTGCACGCTTATCGACTGCGGCGATACGGAAATTTTAATCGACGCAGGTTCGCGCAAGTCCAGCGCCACTACGATTAAGAGCTACGTCGACCAGTATTGCGACGGAAAGCTGGAATACGTGATTGCAACGCATGCGCATCAGGACCATATCGCGGCGTTCGTTGGGTCGGGCAGCGGCTCTGAAAAAACGGGCATACTCTATCAGTACGAGGTAGGAACCTTAATTCAGTTCTCGCGGCACAATTCAACCGCGGCTATCTACAACAGCTACGTGCAGGCTGCCGAGTACGCAGAGAGCAAGGGTACGAACGTTATAAGCGCAGACAGCCTGTTCGAAAACGGTAAACCGATAGGTACTACCAACGTGTTCGATATATCCGGCGACGGCAAACTTACGCTTACCGTGCTCTACAATTACTATTACGACCACGACACGTCGGACGAGAACGACTATTCGGTCTGCACGCTTCTTACGTATAGGGAGAGCGAAACCAAGGTCAGCCATTATCTGTTCACGGGCGATTTGGAAGGTGACGGCGAAAGTTATCTGGTGGACAATAACGACTTGCCCGAAGTGGTGCTCTTCAAGGGCGCTCACCACGGCAGCAAGACCTCTTCAACCGATAAGCTGTTGTCGGTAATCAAGCCGCAGTACGTTGCGGTATGCGCGTGCGCGGGTTCTACCGAATATACCACGAATAACGACAATACTTTCCCCACTCAGGACTTTATCGACAGGGTTTCAAAGTATACCGACGC
Source organism: Candidatus Coproplasma sp. (assembly GCA_051884095.1). Taxonomy (GTDB): domain Bacteria; phylum Bacillota; class Clostridia; order Christensenellales; family Borkfalkiaceae; genus Coproplasma. The sequence goes on along the minus strand of JBJEUZ010000069.1, from coordinate 75 downwards.
CGTCTACTGCACGTCGATTTGCTACGACTATAAGTCGGGCAATTTCGGGTCGATGAACGGGAATATAGTATTCTA
>JBJEUZ010000068.1:0-14119 GCA_051884095.1 Candidatus Coproplasma sp. | reverse complement strand
AGGCGGGCGCAAAATATTCATAGGTTTTAAAGACAATATATGGAAGATAAAGTAAGGGAAATTCTTGTCCGCAACGGATTCACTTTTAAAAAACAGTTCGGTCAGAACTTTATAACAGATAAAAACCTGCTTGCCGACGTGGTCGAAAAGTCGGGTGCGGACAAGGACGGCACGGTTATCGAAATAGGTTGCGGCGCAGGTACGCTCACGCGCGCGCTTGCCCAAAAGTCAAAGTTTGTCTACGCTTACGAAATAGACAAAAATCTTCAGCCCGTGCTCGCGCAGACGCTTGCAGGAATTGACAACGTAGAGGTTGTATTCAAGGACTTTTTAAAGGTTCGCCTGGACGAGCTTGAAAAAACTCTGCCGCCCTACAGGGTGGTTGCCAACCTGCCTTACTATATAACCACGCCGCTTATTATGACCTTTATCGAGCATTCAAAAAAATGTCTGTCCTTGACCGTAATGGTACAGGAAGAGGTGGCGGAAAGGCTGTGCGCAACCGCAAATACCCCCGAATATGGTGCGATTACCGCCAATATCGCGCTCAGGGGAACGTGTAAAATAGTCAAGCGCGTCAGTCGGAAAATGTTCTATCCCAGCCCCAACGTGGACAGCGCGGTGGTAAGGATAGATATCGAGGATAAGCGTCTGGAGGTCGCGGACGAAGCTCTGTATAAAAAGACGGTGCAGGCGGCGTTTTCGTCGCGCAGAAAGACGCTTGAAAACAATTTGGTAAACGCCTTTTCGCTCCCGCGAGAGGACGCGCAGAAAGTTTTGTCGGAATGCGGAATAGACTTGAAGGCGCGCGGCGAAATTCTTTCGCCCGAGGACTTTGCAAGGCTTTCAAACCGACTGTATGATATTATAAAATAAGGAAAACTTCTCTCCGCGCAAAATTTTTTTGCGCGGATTTTTTATTCGGGTCAATAAAACGTGAAAAATTGAAGTCGTCCAAGACGAGATTTTTACGAAACGTTTTGTTCTATTCTGCTTGTCCTCTGCGTATAATGGAGTATAACTTCCTTGGAGGCAGATTTATGGAAAACGAAATGGACTACGCCGAAATGCTGGAAATTCCCGTCAGTACGGTAAGCGTAGTTAAAAAGAAGAGCTTATTCAAACGCAAAGGCGACGAAAAAAACGACCTTAAAGATAGGGTGGTCGAAAGCGTCAACGAGCGCACGGGATATACTGAAGGCTATTCCGCAACCCGCGGCGACTTTATTCAGACCGAAAATCTTACCGATATCCCCGTTGTCAAGCGCGAAAAGCACGGGCGCGACGGTACGGGCGCAATTTTAATTGCCGAAGCCGTGGCGGCGTGCCTTATCGCAGGCGGCATATTCGTAACCAACGTGTTCGTTCCAGATACGGCTATAAACACCTTTATCGGCTCGCTTACGGCGGTGGAAACTAAGGAGTCTCCGTATACCGACTTTAAGCTCACGTCGGTCGTGAGCGAGCTTTCCGACGCGGAAATTTCGGTCAGCGCCGAGGGCGTAATAAGTTTTACCGACCGCACTTCGGTCTATCCCGTGTGCGAGGGTAAGGTGTCGTCCGTAACTCAGGCAAACGGACTATATACCGTTCAGATTGCCCACACGTCGACCTTTGTCAGCGTGTTCACGGGTCTATCCACAGTATATGCAAACGTGGGCGACAGCGTGCAGGCGAACATTCCCTTTGCCTATTCCGACGGGGAAAACGAGGTGCGCGTAAGTATGTACGACGGCGAAAAACTTTTAAACTGCTACACGCTTTCGGGCGCGGTTCCCGTCTGGAATTCGTGAAAATAACAATTCATCCGCTGTTCTTCGGCGTAATCATTTTCAGTGCCTTTACAGGCGGATTTTTTGAATGCCTTATATTTGCGTTGACCGCTCTCCTGCACGAGTGCGGTCATATATTTTGCGCCGCTCGGCTGGGCTTTAAGTGCGAAAAAATCAAGCTGATGCCCTACGGCGCGGCGTCGGTGTGCAATCTCGACGGAATAAGGGTAAAGGACGAGGTCGCGCTGGCGCTTGCAGGACCCGCCGTAAACGCCGCTATCTGCGTGATATGCGCGGGGCTTTGGTGGTTTTTCCCCGAAACTTACGCCTATACCGACACGGTTATGGCGGCTTCGCTGGTGATGCTTGCGGTAAACCTTCTGCCCGCGTACCCGTTGGACGGCGGCAGGGTTGCAAGGTGCGTTTTAATAAAACTTTTCACCCAAAGGATGGCATATATTGTTCTGCGAATAATAAACGCGGCAATCGCGGTCGCCTTTTTCGTCCTGTTCTTTTTCAGCGGGTTTAATCTGACGTTTATCTTCTTTTCGCTCTTTTTAATCTGCTCCGCGCTCGAAAAGCCGCCTCAGGCGATTAAAATCAACTTTTCGTCCCGCGATAAACTGAAGAGGGGAATGGAGGTAAAGTACGTTCTTGTGGACGCGAGCTTTACCTATAAGGACGCAATGCGCTATCTGGACGATAAGGAGTATCTTGTCCTTCAACTGTACGACGACGGCGTTGCCGACGAGATTTCGCAGGACGAACTGTACGCAAATCTTGCCTCGCATACCATCTACGACAGGGTATTCGACGGCTGATAGGCGGCGATGAACAGCTAAAAGGCGTGCGGCGCGAAATTTTTCGCGCCGCACGCCTTATTTTATCTCTGTAAAAAGTTTTTTGAAAAAACCTTAACGTCTATGTCTCCGTCAAGCACGCACGTTGCCGCCTCCGCGCCCAAAGCCACGCTCTCTTCTATTAAAGGGGACAGCGAGGAATAGTCGTAATCGTATCTGTAGGACTGCCGTTTGTTCTTGTAGGTCATTTTAGAATAAGTAAAAAACCTTTTAAGGCAGCGTTCCACGCCCGTAACGGTCACCGAACCTTCTACCTTTTTTATGCTGTCGTATACGGTAAAGGTTGCGCCAACCACGGCGTCGTACGGCAGAATTTTGCGCGGCGTTGCCAATTTGCGGCTTATGTAAAGCCCTAAATCGCTTTCAAAGCTCAAATGCGCCACGGGCGAGCGTGAGGAGTCCTCAAAGGCATATATGGCGGGGTGAAACGTGCTGTCTACGGCGTAGTGGGTCGCAAAGCCCGCCGCGTAGGACGGGTTGCCCTTACAGATATTTTCAAACACGTAAACGGCGGGAAGGGAGTGGAGCTTTCTGCCCAGATTGCTCTTTGAAAGGCTTAAATTGTAGGTAAAAAACACGTCGCCGCCCTGCGCGCCCAACAGGTAAAGTTTTCTGTCCTCTATCTTTGCGCGGCGTTCCCTGTCCAGCTTTTCTAAAATTTTATCCGCAAGTATTGCGTGGGAAAAATAATCAGGCATACTATAAGTTTTGCCTTTTCGCGTAAAATAAATACTGCTGAACGTATCCCGAATATTGCCCGAACAGTCCTGTAAAGTAGGCGTTAATCTTCTTTCTGTCGGTAAGCGTTCCGCCAAAGTCCTCCCTGTACAGCTTTTCTATCCAGGTATCCACGGGAAAACTGTCCGCCTTGCCGAACCCGAAAAGACAAATACAGTCGGCAACCTTCGGCCCTATTCCTTTATACGTCAACAGCTCCCTTTTAAGTTCCGCGGCGTTGAGACCGTGCAGCCGCTCTATGCCCTCTTTAGCAATTCTTTTCGAGGTTTCGCTCAAAAACACGTCGCGGTATCCCGCGCCCAGCGCTCTGTAATATTCTGGACTTTTTTCTGCAAGCGCGGCGGAGGTGGGAAAGGCGTAATATTCCCGTCCGTCAAAGCTGCGCTTTTCGCCTAAGCCCTCGCATATCCTTGAAATAATACCCTTTATGCGCGGAATGTTGTTGTTCTGCGAAACTATAAACGAATATATCATTTCCTCCGCGTTCTGGTTGAGAATCCTCAGCCCCTTCGCCTTGTCGCAAGCGGACGACAGCGCGGGAACGTTGAACGCCTTCGCCGCCTCGATAATTCCGGCATAGTCGCGCTCCAAATCGAAATAATGATAAAAATAGTCGCAGTCGTCGCTCTCAACCGTGGTCTTTATTCCGTTGGTGCAGACGTAGCATGCCTTGTCGGCAGAAAACACTACGTATCCGTCGCGGAAGGGCTCGTAACGGAAAACCTGACCGCAGTCCAGAACGTCGGTAGGGTTAAAATAGGTTGCGTCGTAGTCGAATTTCATTCGTGCCTCTCAAATTCCGGCGTAAAAATACAGTCGCTTATCTTACGGCTGTATTTTATCACTTAAAATTTAACCTGTCAATCGGCAAAAGTAATTGCCGCGCTGCCCGCCGAAACGTTTGCATAAATTGTTTTGACAGCGCCTTCGTAATACTGCGAAGAGAGGTTGCAGCTGCCCGCCGAAACGTCCGCCGTCACGTTGTAGTCGTTCTGCTTGCCCGCAAGGATCACCGCCGCGCTGCCCGCCGAAACGTTGACTTTGACGTCGGGACAAATCGTGCGCGAAATTTTAGCGCTGCCTGCCGAAACTTTAACGTTCAACGCCTTGCAGTCAAAGCCGCCGATGACGAGGGAGCCTGCCGAAATTTTGCAGTTCGCGTTCTCGCATGTAATTTTACCTGCGGAGAAGGTTCCCGCCGAAACCTCGGCTTCGAAGTCTGAAAATTCGCAGTCGGTAAGGGTCAGGGTTCCTGCCGAAACCGAAAATTTAGCGCTCGGCACAATTCCGCGCGGTATCTTCACCACGGTTTCGGGAATATCCCAGCCGAACGAGAACGCGGAATACCACTTCTTTTCAAAGGAAAGTATAATCGTGCCGCCCGTCTGCCTTACCGAGTAGCCGAAGCTCTGCGATGCGGGATAGATTATTTCCGCATTTTCGCCGTCCGTATATTCAACGCGCACCTTGCCTACGCTAGCCGCAATATCCATCGCGGTAATTTCTCCTTCGGAAGTGAAGGTTCTCTCTTCAAATTCCGCCGTCCAATGCCAGCCGTTTGCGGCAAGTCCCAAAAGGAGCACAGCCACGCCAATTATAATGATAACTATACCTGCGATAATCCACTTCGCCATTCTCTTCATAAGTTACGCCCTCCCCGTAACAGCCCTTCTTATCGCGCCGAATACGGCGGCAAAAGCCTTCCACATAAGTTTTACCAGTCCTGTAAATATCGGCGTCAACAGACAGCTGGCGCCCAGCGCGATAATGCCCGCGCCCAAAGTTGTAATACCTGCGCCCGTCGCGCACAGCGACACTATCCCCGCTATAATCGTAACAAGGCTGCCTATAAACGCCGCGGCGGGTGCAATGCAGAACGCCACGCTTACCGTAACCATTGCGCACAGCAGCGAAAACAGCGGCACGGCGAAAATTATGCACAGTATTACGAATATCGCCGTTCCACCGTCGCTTGGCTGAGGGTCGTCGCAGTGCTTTCTGCGCTGTTCTTTTTCTTCCCGCTCGGCATTTCGCTTGCGTTTTGGCTCTCTGTGGCGTCTTTCGGGAGTAATTTCCTCGTCTTCGTCCGCCTCGTCGTACCGTTCGTTCAGAACGCGCCTAGCTACGTCGTACGGCGCGCCGAATTCGGAAATAATTTCGCTCTCCTTCAGCCCCGCCTCGCGCTTGTCCGCGTACATTTCGGCAAAGTACGAAAGTATTTTCTGTCTTTCGTCGTCGGGTAAATCAACAAGATACCCGCTAAGTTCGTCCCGCCATTCAATATATTTCATATTCCGTCACCTGAAAATTTTTTTATAAAGCGCAATAATCGCTTCAAAATCCCTTTTGTATTCTTCTAGTTTTTTAAGTCCCTGCGGCGTAATCTTATAATACCTTCGCAGTCTGCCGTTGAACTCCTTGGTCCGCGTCGTCAGGCTTCCGCTCGCCTCCAGCCGCTTTAAAATAGGGTAGAGCGTGCTTTCGGAAATTTCTATTACGCCCGAAAGGTCGTTTATTATCTTATAGCCGTAGCTTTCCCCGCGCGAAATAGCGTATAGCACGCACGCGTCAAGCACGCCCTTTTTTATCTGAACGTCCAAATTAATACCTCGCTTCGTCTAATACTATACATTGCATAGTATAGCTTGTCAAGTATTTTAATAAAAATTCTGCAAAAAATAAACTTGATATGTCTTGCGGAATAAAAGAGAGAATTGAAGAGATAAAAAAAGTTTTGACCTCGCCTGACGTGCTGACGTTTGAATTTGCCTCGCTTGCGGGCAAAAAATTCGCGCTAATCTATCTTGACGGCATAACCGACAAAAACCTTTTGGGCGAGCTGGTTGTCAAGCCTTTGCGTTCGATCAAAACTCAGGCGGACGCGGAGCAGGTAAAAAGCCTTCTCGCCTCGCCCGAGGTGAACGACGGAAAGGATTTTAACGACGCGGTTTCGCAGATTTTAGACGGCAACGCCGTCTTATATATAGACGGAGAAGAGGAGTTCTTTACGATAGGGCTTAAGAATCCTCCCGGTAGAGCGGTTGCCGAGCCGCCGACGCAGATAACCGTAAAGGGCCCGCGCGAGGGCTTTACCGAGGATATCAAGACCAATCTGGGGCTTGTGCACAAACGAATAAAGAGCGAAAGGTTGCAGGTAAAAATGCTCAACTGCGGCAAACAGAGCGCAACTGCGGTCGCGCTTATCTATCTTGACGGTATATGCGATAAAAACCTGCCGAAAAAGATTGAAAAGCAGATACAAAATCACGAAATAGATATAATTCCCGATTCTTCGTATATTGCAGGTTTTGTTTCAAAGCGTCCGCGTTCGCTGTTCAAGCGGTGCGCCACCAGCGAAAAATCCGACATATTCTGTGCAAAAATCTGCGAAGGCAGAATAGGCATAATCGTCGACGGTTCACCCATAGCCTTAACAGCGCCGTATATGATTTGCGAGGACTTTCAGGCGGCGGAGGACTACTATATAACCAGCTATCGCGCCTCGATAATCAGGGCAATACGCTTTATCGCCGTGATAGTGGGGGTGCTCTTGCCCGCGTTCTACATCTGCGCGCAGCTGTTCAAAATTCAGCTCATACCCTTAAAACTGCTGTTTAAAATCGCCAGCTCGGTTTCGGGAATACCGCTCTCGCCAAGCGTGGAAATGTTCTTCACGCTGTTCGTTCTGGAAGTTCTTAACGAGGCGTCCATTCGCATGCCCAAGTACGTAGGGCTTGCGCTGTCGGTAGTCGGCGCGCTTGTGCTGGGCGATACGGCGGTCAAGGCGGGCATAGTTTCCACGCCTGCGGTAATAATCGTGGCGTTTTCGGCAATCTGCCTGTATACCGTGCCCGACCTTGTGGAAACCACGACCACTCTGCGCCTGCTGTTTTTAATAGTTGCAGGCTCGTTGGGCACATATGCGTTGATGCTTTTAATCGCCTTTCTTATCTGCTATCTTGCGTCCGAACAGTCGTACGGCACGCCGCTTTTGGCGCCGTTCGCGCCGCTTACGCCCAAGGATACGTCGGACAGTCTGGTAAAGACCAATATGTTCTCGCTGGGCGTGCGTCCGCGCGTGTTCAGGACAAAAAATAAAGTGAGGCTTAAGGTTAAAGATGATTAACGCAATTTCGGTCAGGCAGATTTGCATTATAATGCTGTGCTACAGCGCGGTTTCAAAGCTGATGCTGTTTCCCACAACCTCGGTTGTCGCCTGCGGCAATTCGCTCTGGTTTCCCGCGCTGTTAAATCTGACCTTGCAGACGGTTACGGTATGGGCTGTGTCATATCTGTCGTCAAGGACGGACAAAACCTTTTACGAGCTGTTGAAGGGCACCTTCGGCGAGGTTGCAGCGCGCATAATTTTCGGGCTGTTCGCGCTGTTTTTCATACTCAATGCGCTAATTCCTATGACCGAACAGAGGCTGTTGGTGCACGAGGTGTTCTACGATACAATCCCCGCGCTCATAGTCTTTTTGCCCTTCTTTTTCTTTTCGGTATACGCAGGCTCGAAAAAGTTTACCAATCTGGGAAGGACGGCGGATATGTGCCTGCCAATCTTCGTTGTAACGCTTGCGGGGCTTGTCGCTATGTCCCTTCCGGAATGCGACTTCACCTCGCTTTTGCCCGTCTTAAAACAGCCCGCGTCAAAGCTATTCGGCGGCGCGCTTGCGGCGGTTTTCCGCTTTACCGACAGCGCGTTTTTACTGATGTTTATGGGGCACTACAAATATAAAAAGGGCGACAGCGCAAAAATTACCCTGTCGTACGCCGCGGGCGGCTTAATCGTTATCTTCTTTATGCTCCTGTTTTACGCCGTCTACGGCGAGCTTGCCCCGCTGGAATCGTTTGCAATAACCAAGACGGGCATCTTCTTTTCGGCGATAAATTTAATCGGCAGGGCAGATATAATCGCCGTGTACGCGCTGGATATAGTCGCGCTGTTCGCAATAGTTTTAAACGTGCAGCTGAGCTGTTACTGCCTGCAAAAGGCGTTCAAACGCGACAATCGTCCGCTGTATTCGCTTGCGGTAAACTCTGTTCTTCTGGCGCTCACGCTTATCTTTAACAACAGCTTTCACGCGCTGGAGCAGGTCGGCGCAAGGTGGCTGTGGATTCCCGCGGTGATATTTGCTTACGTTATTCCCCTGTCGGCGTGGGCGTTAAGGAGAAAACAATGAATCTTTCAAGGCTGAAAAAACTAAATTTTTCCAAGCTGCTCACCTGGTTTTACGCGCTGATATTGATTGCCCTGACCGCGCTGTTCTTTACAAACGATTTCGGGTTGGTGGATATAAGAAAGACCTCGGTAATAGTAGGAACGGGGCTGGACGTCACCGACGGCGGCGTAAAAGTCACCGCTCAGCTTGCCGTGCCGCAGCCCTCCGAAAGCGGCGAAAACACGCAGTTTACCGAGGTGGAGGGAGAGGGCAAAACGGTCGCCGACGCGTTGAAGGAGATTAACGCCAAGACCGGCTTTTATCCTAAGTTAATCTTTTGCAAGCTGATAGTGCTGGGGGAAAGCTGTCAGCAGAAAAATATTTTCGAGCTGTTGGACTACTTTTACAGGAACGATTACACCCAGCTTACGCCAGTAGTTGCAATGTGCAAGGGCGAGGCGGGCAAACTTTTAGGTCAAAAGCTGCCCTTCGGAAATACCGCTACCGTTTCGATAGGTCGAATACTTTCGGACGAGGGAAAAAAGAGCGGCAACGTCTCTACCGTCAACCTTAAAATTATAGGAACGGGTCAATATTCGCAGAGCGGCTCGTGCTATATGCCGTATATAGAGAGCAAAACTTCAGGGGGCGGCGAAAGTCAGGAACAGCAGGGCGGCTCCTCGGGCGGTCAAAGCGGCTCTTCGGGCGGCTCCTCGGGCGGGCAGAGCGGTTCGCAGGGGGATAGCAGCGGCTCAACCGAATTTTTATGCAACAAAACCGCAATCTTCCGCGACGGTAATTTTGTCGGCGTCCTCGACGAAGAACAGGCGTTCGCGCTCAACTTAATCAACAATCAGATAAGGCACGTATTCGTGCCGTGCGAGAGCGAGGGCGATACCTACACCCTGGGTTTAAGAAACTGCAACGGCGGGTTAAAGCTCTCGTTCGAGGGCGGCGCGCCCCGCCTTACGGTCAGTTTTTCGGGTACGGCGCAGGTTCAGGACGTAAATAAGCCCACCACGCCCGAACAGGCGGCGGAAGTAAAGAGCGTTACTGAAAGCGTTTTAAACGGCTGCCGCACGGCGCTTATGGGATATTTCGACGACTTGTTGACTGTATTGAAGGAGTCCGACTGCGACGCGTTGGGCATAAAGCGTCTGTTGTACCGCTTTAACTACGACCGTTACGATAAATTCAAAGACGACGTGTTGCAGGCTATGCAGGTGGAATACGATATAAAATTGAAGTCCTCCGGCTAATTTGTCGTCCTAAGCTCAAAAAAGCGGAAAGGGCGGAAGGACAAAAAGCCCTTCCGCCCACCCTTTACGGCATATTAAAGCGTGTTCAGATGCGCAAGCGTTTCAATAATCAGCTTGGATAATAGCGTAACGTCCTTTTCGGTGACGCCCTCGCCGGAATTTTCCGCAAGGATTTCCGCCGTCTTTTTGGCGCCGTCGCCAACAACGTCCCGCTGAATTGCCTGTGCTATTTGCTTAGCCACGTTTTCAACTTCGTCCGAGGGCACGTATCCTTCAACCAGGGTGGCAATCACCCCTTCGGTTGCGCTCACGTTGTCCTTTTCGCGGATAAACTGCTCGTACCAGACGTAAATCACCGTGGAAAGCGAACCTACCGTAAAACCGCGCTCCAAAACGTCCACGTAGTTTTCCAAAAGGTAGGTATAGCTAAGATTGCACGCGCAGACGTATGCGGCGAACAGTATGCAGCCCGTAACGAAGGGCAGAAAAGTGATAATCTTTTTCTTGAAGCCCTTCAACGCCGTCTTTTTTAAAATCTGCACGATTATGCAGGTCAGCGCCGCAAGCACCGCCGTATCAATGCCGTAAAACGTAAAAGCGTCGATAATTTTAAAAAAACTCAATTCAATCTCCTTAAATCCATTCCCTCCCGACGCGGGACTAACCCAAGGAATTTCAAATTTTTTTACACCCGACGTTTTTGCAGCCGACAATATTATAAGTTTATTAAAAGGCGGTTAAACGCATAATATAAAAATAAAACAAAAATAAAAACGTGCCGTTTTCACTTGCGCATATAAGCATATATATGTTAAAATTTTCATATGAGAATGCATAAAAAAGGTCATCTTGAGGAGCGTCTTGCCGCCTGTTCGCATATACTTACGGTAGCCGACCTCTCGGATAAGAATATGAAAACCGCGGCTGAAGTCAAAGACGAACTCGCTCTTGATAAAATTTTCGGAAACGACAATCCCGTGCATCTTGAAATAGGTTGCGGAAAGGGCAGGTTCGTCACCGAAATGGCAAAGCTGTATCCCTGCGTAAACTTCGTTGCGGTCGAAAAGATTTCAAACGTGTTAATCGAAGCGTGCGAAAGCGCCGTGGAACAGAATTTAAACAACGTCTATTTTTTAAATTGCGCGGCGGAAGTGCTTGCAAAGTACTTTGCCGCAGGCAGGATAGAGAGAATATATCTCAATTTTTCCAATCCCCTGCCCAAGCTCGGTTACGCAAAACAGCGACTTAACCACCCGCGCTTTTTGCGCATATACAGGGAGCTTTTAAAATCGGACGGCGAAATCTGGCAAAAGACCGACGACGAGGAATTTTACCGTTTTTCGCTTGAAAGCTATAAAAGCGAGGGGTTTGAAATCGTAGAAAAGTGCGAAGATCTGGCGGCTAATCCCTTTGAGGGAAACGTCATAACCGAGCACGAGCGCCGTTTTATGAACGACGGCAAAAAAATATTCAGGGTGGTGGCAAGAGTTTAATGACCCCCTTAGAAATTGCGTTGATAATAATAAGTTGCCTTATTGCGGTTGGGCTGTTTGTATTTTTCTGCTGGTTTTCCAACAGTAAATTTACCGTGGAAAATTATACGGTAAACAGCGAAAAGGCGCCTGAAGAGCCGGTTAAAATAGTTCACCTTTCCGACCTTCACGCAAAGCGATTCGGCAAGGATAACCGCAGGCTTATAGCGGCGGTAGCAGCGCAGAAGCCCGACTTTATCGCGTTTACGGGCGACATAATTCACCTGTACCGCAAGCCCGACGAAAAGGTCGCCATTTCGCTCGTGCGCGAGCTTTCAAAGATAGCGCCGCTATATTACGTTTCGGGCAATCACGAGATGCGCTATAAAAACTATCGCGACTTTTCGGCGCGGCTGTCTGTTGCGGGCGCGGTGGTGCTTGAAAACGCCTGCGTTCGCACTCACGGCATAACTTTAGTGGGGTTGGGCTGCGCTCAGCTTCGCAACAATACTATTTACGAAATAACCCCGCAGGACGACAGCTTTAAGGTTCTGCTTGCGCACGAGCCTCAGCACATAAGGCGGTATGCTAGGGCGGGCTACGATCTGGCGCTGTGCGGACACGCGCACGGCGGGCAATGGCGCATACCCTTCACCGGTCAGGGCGTCTACGCGCCCGGTCAGGGACTGTTGCCTCAATTTGCTTCGGGCAGGCATACCTGCGGCTCTATGCAGATGATAATCTCGCGCGGGCTGGGCAATTCCGAATTTCCTCTGCGCATATTCAACCGCCCCGAGGTGCTTGTAATAACCGTAGCTAAATCTAAGTGATTTTTCGTCTGCTCTGCGCCGCTGATTTTTTACGGCGCGAGCAGTATTAAAGATTTAAAAAATTAAAGCCCGCGGCTTGTTAAAAGCAACAAGCCGCGGGCTTAATATTTAATATTATCAACTGACCAGCAGTGCAAGAACCGCCTTTATTGCGTGCAGTTTATTCTCCGCCTGGTCTAAAACCACGCTCTGCTTGCCGTCTACCACTTCTGCAGACACTTCAACTCCGCGCGTTGCGGGCAGGGGGTGCATAAACATCGCCGTCTGCGCCGCCGCAGACATAATGGAGTTGTTAATCTTGAACGGCGCCATCAGCTCCAACTCGCTTCCGGTCATTTTCTGATGGTAGTGGTAGTTGTCGGTGTATACCACGTCTGCGTTCTTTGCCGCAAGATAGGGGTCGTCGGTAACCAATATGCTGCCGTATTGCTCCGCCTTGTCCAGATGCGCCTTTTTGATGGGGAACTCGGCAGGGAAGGCAACCGAAACTTCCATTCCGCACTTTGTAGCGCCCATAATCAGCGACGAAGCGACGCTGCTGCCCTTACCTATATATGCAAGTTTAAGCCCTTCGAACCTCTTTTTCTTTTCCCATATGGTGTAAAGGTCGCCTACCGCCTGCAGGGGGTCGAAGTCGTCGTTGGTTGAATTTATGATGGGAATGGGTGATACCGCAACGTAGTCGTCCAGACTCTTTTGCTTGATTCCGCGCGTTACCAATGCTCCCACGCCGTAGCGAGCGATGACGTTTACTATATCCGTAATATTTTCGCCCGCGCGCATATCCCTTTCGCTGTACGGCAGATTTACGCACTCGCCGCCCAGCTGTCTGATGCCGATTTCCAGCGCGGAACGGGTTCTTAGCGACGTGTCGCCGAACAATAGCGCAATGGTTACGCCGTTTAAAATTTTCGTGCTTTCGTGCGCGATGAATTTGTCCTTCATAGCCTTTGTTGCATACAACAGCTCAAAAATTTCCTCTATGGGGTAGTCTGCAAGTTTGGTCATATGTTTCTGCGATACGCCGTACCGCGGAGAGTATCTGTTAATATCCATACAATTCCCCTTGAATATCTTTTAACGTATTATATCACGACTTTTCCTCGCGCGCAAGTATATTGCGCGAATAAACGCAGCCGCAGTAGTTTTGCCTGTAAAGTTCCATCTCGCGCGAGAGCTCTATGCTCCGCTGATATCCGCCCTGTTTTTTAAAGTCGGAATAAAGCCATCTTACTCCGTGCGACTCACCCAGCCTTTCGCCTATGCGGTTAATCAGCGCGGCATTCTTCAAAGGGCTTATCGTAAGCGTAGTGGCAAAAAAGTCGAAATTTTGCTCCTTCGCGGCGCGCGCCGTCCTGTCCAGGCGCAGTTCAAAGCATTTTTCGCACCTTGCTCCGCCCTCGGGTTCGCGCTCAAGCCCCTTCACGGCGGCATAGTAAGCGTCCTTTTCGTGGTCGCAGTCCAAAAATTTTGCCCAGCCCGTGCTCTCGATAAGGCGTATAAGCTCGTTCTTTCTCTTTACGTATTCTTCGGTTTCTATGTTGGGGTTATAGAAAAAGACTGTAACGTCGGCGATATCCTTCAACCTTTCAAGGCATGCCGAAGAGCAGGGCGCGCAGCAGGCGTGCAAAAGGATATGCGGGCGGCTGAATTCTTCAAGCTGACAAAACATCTTTTTGTTGAAATCCGTTGCGTTCATACGACTATAATTTACCACCGTTTGTGCGCAAATTCAAGAAAAATTTAAATTTTTTCAAAATTATCACCTATGATAGTTGGTAAAAGTCCGATTTTATGTTATTATAGTATCGGAATTTAATTTAAAATTGGAGAAAATTATGGCAAGTCTGAAACTTAACGGCGTCAACAAAGTATATCCTTCGGGTGCGCTCGCGCTGTACAACGCCGACCTTGAACTTTCCGACAAAGAATTTATAGCCGTAACCGGCGGAGAAAAGAGCGGTAAGTCCACCCTGCTCAGAATAATCGCAGGTCTTGAGGAGGCTTCCTCCGGCGAGATTTTAAT
>JBJEUZ010000067.1:0-3219 GCA_051884095.1 Candidatus Coproplasma sp. | reverse complement strand
CGATGACAGACGCCTATCGTTCTTCAAATATATTCTATCACTCTTTACCCGCAATTTGCAACCGTTTTCCCTAAGTTTATGCAAAAGCGAGCTCAGTAATTCGGCGTTTGCGCCGCATAGTTCCACTTCGCCGCCGCACATTGCCGCGCCGATTAAAAAAGTGCCCGCCTCTATCCTGTCGGAAATGGGCTGATACTCCGCGCCGTACAGCTTCTTAACGCCCTGAATTATAACCGTACCGCTGCCGGCGCCGCTCACTTTTGCGCCTATTGAATTTAGAAAGTTCTGTAAGTCCTCTATTTCCGGTTCCCGGGCGGCGTTCTTTATTACCGTCGTTCCTTCCGCCATGACTGCGGCAAGCATTATATTTTCGGTTGCTCCCACGCTGGGACAATCGAGCATAATTTCATTGCCTGTAAGTTTATCGCACTCACAGGTTATATATCCGTTCTTTTCGGTTATCCTTACGCCCAGCCTTTTCAGACCCGTAAGATGTAAATCTACGGGTCTAAGCCCTATGTCGCAACCGCCGGGATACGCTATTTTGGCGCAGTGAAAGCGTGAAACGACCGAACCGAGCAAAAATACCGAAGAGCGCAATTCGTGCGCCATCTCGCTCGGTATTTCGTAGTTGAAAGAGGACGAACTGTCGATAATCAGGTTATCTTTTTGGAAAGTTACCTTGCAGCCGAGACAGCCGAGTATTTTGACCATATTGCGCACGTCGGTGATTTCAGGCACGTTTAACAGCACAACCTTACCGTCTGTTAGGACGGTTGCCGCAAGTATTGGAAGTACGGAGTTTTTAGCCGTCTGAACGTTGACTATACCGCTCAGCCTGTTGCCTCCGTTAATGATATACTTATCCATATATGCTCCAAATATGTAAAATGCAGAGCAGCCCGAACTTATTGTATTATCAGGCTGCCTTTACTCTATTATATGGAAATTTTAACCGCGTTGTTAATTGGACGCGGAAACGTTGTACAGCACCCCCATAGAAGCCATAGTGATAATCAGCGAAGTGTTTCCGCTGCTTACAAGGGGCAACGGCAAACCTGTGGGCGGAATTGTTCCGCTGACTACGAGCGCGTTAACTATAAACTGAATACCGTACACTAAAGTTATGCCCGCAGACAGAAGATAGCCGAACCTGTCCTTGCAATTACGGGCTATTTTAAAGCCTCGCCATATGATAAAAAAGCATACGGCAAAGAATATCGAAAGTCCGACGAAGCCCAGCTCTTCACCCATAACCGACATAATAAAATCACTCTCGGCGAAGGGCAAAAATCGGTATTTCTGCGTAGAGTTGAACAGTCCTACGCCAAACCAACCGCCATTGCCCAACGCGTAAAGTGACTGTATAAGCTGGTAACCCTCGTCCTTCGGCGACGCCCACGGGTCTATGAACGCGCTCAGTCGCTGTAATCTGTAAGGCTCAAGAATAATTAAGAGCGGCACCGCAACAACGAACGGTATCAGAATGAGCGCAAAGGTCTTCAGATTTGTACCGCTCAGAAAAATTAGCCCGAGCATAAGTATACCCACGCACATGGTTATCGACATATTCGGTTCGGCGATTATCAGAAGGCACAACCCAACCCCCACTGCGAGAACGGGCAATACTCCCTTTACCGTCTTGACCTTGTCGTAATTTTTTGAAAAATATGCGGCGGCAAAGAGCGCGAAAGCGTATTTAGCTATTTCGGAAGGCTGTATGGTAAACGAACCGAAGCCGATCCAGCGCGTCGCGCCGTAATTAGTCTTGCCAACGCCCGGCACAAACACAAGCGCGAGAAGGATAAACGCCGCAATTATCAAGGGCCACTGCGCCTTTATCAGCTTTTTATACGGAAAGAATGCCGCCGCAATCATTGCAGCGACGCCCAGCACAACGCCTATCAGCTGCTTTTTTACAAAGTACATACTGTCGCCGTACTGTACTTCGCCCACGTATGAGCTTGCGGAATAAATCATTACGCAGCCGAAAATCACGACGGTCAAAACGCAGATTAACAGAGGCACGTCGCCGACCTTCCGCGGTTTTTCCAAAAGGCGTCTATTCATCAGGCAAGCCTTCGACCATTTTTATGAAGGCTTCACCGCGCTCCTCGTAGCCAGAAAACTCGTCGAAGCTGGAGCTTGCGGGGCTTAAGAGCACGCACTGACCCTCTCTTGCTATAAGGCGGGAAAGGCTGACGGCGGTACGGAAGTCGGAACAGAGCGAAAAGCTCATAAACCCTGCGCGGACAGCAGAATTCAGCATTTTGAACCTGTTTTCCCCGTAAATGACCGCGTGCACTACCCTGCTCTGATTGAGCGCGTCGAACAGCGGAAAGTAGTCGTACCCCTTATCTTTGCCGCCCAGGAGCAGAACGGTAGGCTGGCGCATAGTTTCAACCGCCTTGATCGTGGCGTCTACGTTTGTGCCCTTGCTGTCGTTGATATAAAGCACGCCGTTAACTTCTTTGACTGCCTCTATACGGTGTTTTACGCCCTTGAACTCACAGAGCGCCTTTGCAACGCTTGCCCTGTCGAGCCCCAGAACTCCCGCGACCGCGACGCACGCAAGGGCATTGTATACGTTATGTATGCCGCCCAACGTCATCTGACCCGTTTCAAAGTATTTTTCGCCGTTGAAAAAGACCGCTCCGTTTTCAACGTACGCGCCGTCCACGGGCTGTCTTACGGAAAAATATACCACCTTGCCCTTTGTCTTTGTCGACAGGGCGCGCACCCTCTCGTCATCATAGTTTAAAACGGCAAATTCGCTCTCCCTGAGTCCGCGTATTAGCTTGCTCTTTAAGAATACGTAATTTTCCATATTGTAGTGGCGGTTGAGATGATCCTCGGTAAGATTTGTTATTACTGCCACGTGAGGGCGCAGGCTGGAGAGCGTTTCAAGCTGAAACGAAGAAATCTCTATGACTGCAAAGTCGTCAAAGCTCAGCTTTTCCACCTCGTTTATCAGCGGATTGCCGCAGTTGCCGCACATTACGCTGTTTTTGCCGCACTCTCTTAAAACCGAGTCGAGCATAGATACGGTCGTCGTCTTGCCGTTTGTGCCCGTAACGGCTATTGCGGTTGCGCGCAGGTACAGCGCGCCGAGCTCCTCTTCGCCTATTATCGCCTTGCCCGCCTTGCGGAACGCAACGGGGAGCGAATTGTCGATGGGTATACCGGGGCTTAAAACCAGAATATCGCAAATTCTTATTG
>JBJEUZ010000066.1:0-3232 GCA_051884095.1 Candidatus Coproplasma sp. | reverse complement strand
GTGTTCAAATTTCTGTTTGCACGAAAGAAATCGCCTGAAAATCAGTCCGGAGCTTAAAATTTAAATTGAAGTCAATTCGCAATTTAACGCCGCCCTGTAGGGCGGCGTTTTTTGCGCGCGTTTTGCGCAATAAGCAGGTTGCAAAAATACCTCTTGCAATTTTGTATAAGCCGTGCTATAATAAGTTAATGGACTTGGCAAAAGTCAATTAAGTGAAAATTATGGCGGATTTTAAAGAAGTAAAAAACTTAATATCTCCCCGCAAAAATCCCGACAAACAGTTCTGTCTGGACCTGCTTGACAGGGAAAAACAGCAGAGCTACGAAGAAGAGCATTTAAGCGCGGTCCTGCTTATGCTGAAATTCGTCCACATAAAAAAACTGCTCGACAAAATCAAGTCTGACAGGGCGGAGCGGGAAGAACTTTGCCATTCCCCCGACTACGACGCGGAAAAGTATAGGCGGGTTCTGGAGCTCAACGCCGAAATTGAAAAGAGTAAGCAGGAAGTTGAAGCATACAGGTGTTTTTTTACCGAGCCCTACTTTGCTCGTATGGATTTGGTTGACGATAAGGACGGATACAATTCCTACTTTATAGGCAAAAAGGGCGACGAGGCTCTTGAAATAGTCGATTGGCGCGCCCCTCTCGCACGCAAATACTTTCAAAAAAGTCAGCTCAATTTTTCGATAAATCAGTTCGATTACAGGCTCATTCTGCGCCGCGCCGTGCGCGCCTTCAACGGAAAAATAACCGACTTCCAGAACGAATATCTCAACCTTAACGGCTATCTTTCCGAGGAAGAAATAGGCGGCAGGGACGAAGCGGTCATCTTCGACCCCTTCTTAAAGGACATTCTCTCCAGCCGCAAGGAAAAACAGGAAATCTGCGACATCATCGAAACCATTCAGGAAAAGCAGTACGAAATAATCACCGCTCCCGAACGCGTGCAGTTCGTCGTACAGGGCGTGGCGGGCTCGGGTAAGACTATGATTATGCTGCACAGGCTTTCGTATCTTATGTACAATAACGAGGACATCAAGCCCGCAAACGTGTTGGTAATCACCCCGTCTGACAGCTTCAACGCGTTTATCGACGAGTTGGCTCAGGTTCTGGAGCTGGAAAAGGTTAAAACCACCACGCTGGACGTGTACTTTATCAATCTGTTAAGGAATCAGGGTATAGACGTCGACGGCAAAATAGACTACTTCGCTCCCGTAAACGAGGACTATTTAAGCTATATCTATTCGTCGAAGTTTTCTTTGGACGTCGATAAAAAGCTGGCTAAAATATACGACAGCGTGTGCGGAATGCTCTCCGCCGAGAGCGGCGAGGAGTTTATTTCCGACGTAATGTCTGCCTGCGAGGAGCAGCTGAAGGAGTACGAAAAGATTAAAAACGCGGGGCTGCGCGTGCGCCGTTGCGTGCTCGGCGAAATAAAGGAAAAGCCCGACGGCGGACTTTACTATACAAAGCAGATGCGCGCCCTTTTCAACTGCGTGCTTGACGTAAAGGAGTTCTTAACCCTCAATCTCTCAGACGCTAGAATGAAGGGCTACTTCTATTTCTACCGTCAGCTTTTGTCCTTCTACAAATCGGTCAGGTTCATACGCCGCTACGGCGAAAAAATCTGCCTTACCGCAAAGGAAGACTTAATCAATCTCTCGGCAACTATCGATAAGGAAATTTCGGATTTAAAGCGCTATAAAATAATTTCCGCCGGTAAAGAGGAGTACACCTATCCCGACAGAATTGCCAGAAGGGAGGAAACCAAAAAAGAGATTGACGCCACAATATGCCGCGTTGAACGCATTTTATCGCGATTTTTCACTACGTTCGACTTTGCCGACGTAATAAGGGGCGAAGGTTACCTTGTGCATATAGGCAAGTGCGAAAATATGGTGGACGTCGCGCGCTTCATCTTTAAAGAAATAGTCAAAAAAGCAAAGTCAAAATACGGCGTAAGCAACAAAAAGCTGTGCCGCAGCGACCCTTTCGTGCTGTGCCTTCTGTTGTCAAAGCTGGGCTACGACCTTTCGCCCAAGTATTCGTTCGTGTTCGTCGACGAGGCGCAGGACCTCTCTCCTGCGGAGTACGGGGTGCTAAGATGCGTCAATTCAAACGCCTGCTTTAACGTGTTCGGCGACCTAAAGCAGAACGTAACGCGCTTCCGCGGCGTTTCCGATTGGGCTCAGCTGGGATATGAAACCTACGAGCTAAATCTAAACTACCGCAACACTAACCAGATTGTCGAATACGTGGCGGGCAATCTGGGCATAGATATGCAGGCGATAGGGCTTTCGGGCGACGAGGTGGAGTTTATTCCACGCACGCGCATTTCGCGCTTTCTTGCCGACAAAAAGGGGCTAAGGGCAATAATTACGTCCGAAGCAAACCTTGCCGAATTTTCGCGCAAGAGCTACAACGTCCTGCGCAATTCCGGCAGAATTTCAAAGACGAAGATAAACGTTATGACGGTATACGAGAGCAAGGGACTCGAATTCTCCGCCGTCGCCGTGGTAGATGGCGATATGTCGCCCAACGAAAAATACATTGCCTGTACGCGCGCACTTAAAAATTTGGCTATTGTGCGGTAAACGGCTTGTCTTTTTAGTGTACAAGTGTTAAAATTAAAAACGTAATAATAAATATTAAGGTGTAACAAAAAAATTCGGTGTTTGAGGATTTATGGAACAAAATCTCAACGACAAAAAAAAGAAGAAAAAAAATTTTGCGTTATTCATACTTTACGGCGCGCTGACCGTAGGGATACTTTGCATATTTTTGGGTATAAACGACTTTGGCGAAACCATGAAGGTTTTGGGCGGAGCGGATATAAAATACGTGTTAATCGCGCTTGCGCTGCTTGCGTTATACGCCGCGCTCACCCCGTTGACCACCTGTATGCTCACTAAAGCCAAGGGGCTGAACGTGGGATTCGGCACGACTTATTCAATAAGCATGACCGAGCATTTCTTTAACGGAATAACCCCGTTTTCAACCGGCGGCCAGCCTTTCCAGATATATGAGTTTTCGCGCGCGAAGGTCAAGGCGGCGGACTCTACGGGCACGCTTCTTTTGAATTTTATCATAATGATGATAGTTACCAACGCGTTTGCGGCGTGCTCGCTTATCTATTACGGCAGATTTATCGACGGCAACGTGGCTATGCAGGTAATAGCCATCGTCGGCTTTACTATGAACGCGCTCGTGCTGTTCTTTATGATATCCCTCG
>JBJEUZ010000065.1:0-3268 GCA_051884095.1 Candidatus Coproplasma sp. | reverse complement strand
AATGCGTCTAAAACGCCCTGTTTCTGAGTTAAGGATACCCTGTGATTGTCAACAACAAAAACCTTTCCTATAAATTCAGGTTCGGTTTCAGACATATGCTTTATAACCAATGCGGTTTCCGAAAGTCCGCTAGATAAGGGCATATATAATATTTCGTCGTATTCTTTTAAAATTCTTCTCCAGCGCTCTGCAACGTCATAAGGGTTGGGCTGCGAAGTGGAAATAGTGGTTTCCGGCGACTTTAAAAATTCATAAAATCTTTCCTGGGTAAGATTCTCCTCTTCAAAGTACTGTTCTCCGTTTACAAGTACGGGGGTAGGCTGAATTTCCATATTGAGCTCTGCCGCGGCTTCAACCGTATAACCGCAGTTGCTGTCTGTTACAATCTTTATACTCATATTTTTCTCCTTATGTGCTTGAATTAATTATATTAAAATATAAGTTAAAAGTCAAATATTCAAGCCCGCATTGTACACAAAGCGGGCTTGCAACTCGTATTTAATATTTAACCGTTGCGGCAACGGCGAGAGCGCCGGGACCGATATGGCAGGAAACGCTGAGCGAGAGCGGGTCGATAAATGTAAAATCAACGTCGGGAAATTCCTGCATAATCTCGTCTTTAAAAATTTCGGCTTCGGCAAAATTCTGCGTATGAGCAACTGCGAGCGTCATTTTGCCCTGTCCGCGAAGTTCCTTGAAACGCGTTTCCATATCATGACGGATAGCGTTAAGCATAGTTGCTTTGGCGTCTGCAAGTTTTCTTACCTTTGCAAATTGATCAAGTTTTTCACCCTGAATCTGCAAGACGGGCTTTATCTTTAAAAGAGTGCCTATAGCGGCAACGGCGGGGGTAAGTCTTCCGCCCTTTTTTAAATATTTCAGCGTATCGACCATAATATATATGCTTGACTGCATCTTGGTCTGCATAAGGAAATTACTGATTTCCTCGGCAGATTTTCCGTCTTTTACCATATTTAAAGCGTCCAAAACGCTTTGGCGCATGGTAATAGAGATGCGCTGATTATCTATAACGTAAACTTTGCCCGCAAATTCGGTTTCGGCAAGATGCTGAAGGGTATGGCAGGTTTCCGATAATCCAGACGACATGGGAATGTGAATAATACTGTCGTAATCTTTTAAAATTTTAGTCCAAAGCTCGCCTACGTCAAACGCGCTGGGTTGCGAAGTTGAAACCTGAGCGTCGCTCTTAAGTTTTTCGTAGAATTGTTCCTGCGAGAGAGATATGTCTTCAAAATACTGTTCGCCGTCAATTAAAACGGGCATAGGCACAACAAAAACGTCAAGATTCTTAGCTTCACTTTGTGTTATGCCGCTGTTACTGTCGGTTACTATTGCAATTTTCATAAATTACCTCAAGATTTTATGTATCAATTATAGCCGAATCTTGTTGACAAGTCAACAGAAAATAGAAAAGATTTAAAATTCAATTAAATTTCTGCAATTATCTCTACTTCGACGAGGCAGCCTTTGGGAATATCTTTAACCGCAACGCAGCTTCGTGCAGGGCAGGAGGTAAAATATTCTTTGTAGACGTCGTTAAAGTCGGCAAAGTCTGCAATATCTGCAAGAAAACATGTGGTCTTAACAACCTTATCTATAGAACTGCCTGCAGCTTCGAGCAATGCTTTTATATTTTTGCAAACCTGATTAGTCTGACCGATAATATCCTGAGCTTCGATTTTTCCGCTGGCGGGATTAACCGGAATCTGACCTGAAGCAAATACGAAATTGCCGCTTATCTTTGCCTGAGAATAGGGACCGATAGCCGCGGGAGCGTTTACCGTTGAAACTGTTTTCATAAATTTATTCTCCTATAACCTTAAAACCGTTCTGTTTTAGTTTATTTTTTATCTGTTTTATGTGCTCGAAATTCCTCGTTTCGATTTGCAACTTCAGATAGCAGCCGTTAACGTCCGTGCCTTCGTTTGAACGTTCGTGCAGAACGGCGGTTACGTTGCCTCCGCATTCAGCTACGATTGTAGAAACCGCTACGAGCTGACCGGGCTTGTCCATAAGTTCTACCGTAAGTGAGGTCTGTCTGCCGCTCATTAAAAGTCCGCGGTTTATTACTCTGGAAAGTATAGTAACGTCTATATTGCCGCCCGAAACCAGGCAAACCACTTTTTTGCCGGATACGTCTGGTATTTTTCCGAACATGACGGCAGCAAGCGCTACGGCGCCTGCGCCTTCGGCAATCATCTTCTGTTTTTCTATAAGCGCGAGTATGGCAGCCGAAATCTGGTCGTCGGTAACGGATACTACCTTGTCGACGTATTTTGAACACAGCTCGAACGTATTGGTCCCGGGTTCTTTTACGGCTATGCCGTCCGCAATCGTGGAAACCGAAGGAAGGAGTTCGATTTTGCCGTGATCGATAGAGTTGAGCATAGAGGGCGCGCCCGCCGCCTGTACGCCGTAAACCTTGACTTTGGGGTTTAGCGATTTGACCGCAAAGGCAACGCCTGAAATCAGTCCGCCGCCGCCAATCGGTACGACAATCGCGTCGACGTCCTTCAGCTGGTCGATAATTTCAAGACCAATCGTGCCCTGACCTGCGATGACTTCTTCGTCGTCGAAGGGATGAATAAAGGTATAGCCCTTTTCGGCTTTCAGTTCCTCTGCGCGGTTGTGCGCGTCGTCGTATACGCCGGGCACAAGCACGACCTCCGCGCCGTAGCTCTTCGTCGCTTCCACTTTTGAAATGGGCGCGCCGTCGGGCATACATATTATTGACTTAATTTTGAACTTTTTAGAAGCGAGAGCAACGCCCTGCGCATGGTTGCCTGCCGAACAGGCTATAACGCCGCGCGCCTTTTCTTCGTCGGTGAGCTGTGAAATTTTGTAGTATGCGCCGCGCACCTTGAAAGAACCGGTAACCTGCAAATTTTCGGTCTTTAAATAGAGTTCGCAACCGCTAGATTTAGAAAGTACGGGAGAATATATTAAATCCGTCTGCCTGATAGCTTCTTTCAGTACGTAATGTGCATGATAAACCTTGTCTAGAGTAAGCATAAAATTACCTTAATATAAAAAATATACAAAAATTATAATATTTTGTGTATAATATGTCAAACGAAAGAATAAATATTTCGCCCTGCGGACAAAAATATTTACATATTTTGGTTGGGTAAATACAATTATTACCCATTTAACGAAAAAAGAACGCAAACTGACCTAAGTCAGATTACGTTCTTTTGGCGCAGAGGAGAGGATTCGAACCTCCGTACGTATTCCTACGTAACACGAT
>JBJEUZ010000064.1:0-3309 GCA_051884095.1 Candidatus Coproplasma sp. | reverse complement strand
ACCTATATTTTTACCCATTTCCCTGCACTCTTCAGAGAGAGCCGAGAGGGGCGTCTTAGACCCGTCAAGGTCTACCAGCATAATCATAGCGAAATATTCGTCCATAATCGTCTGGCTGATATCTAAAATATTAACTCCTTTATCGGCAAGGAAGGTGGAAACCTTGGAAATAATACCCGTTTTGTCCTTGCCTACAACTGTTACAACTGCACGCATAATTTTCTCCGTCAGATTTATTTTTTAGTTAAAATTAAATAAGTTTGGTAACGTAAATTCAAAGAACGTGTTTACTGAAGTAAAAAAGCCCTTATAAGCTAGCGACCATTCGGGCACTACGCCCAAAACGCAATCCACTTCAAGCATTCCGTACGTTTCACTCCTGCTGTCGTCGCTGATATCCCGATTATCGCCGAGAAAAAACATATACCCTTCAGGCACCACAGTCCTGGCATACGTGTTTTTTAACACGTTCTTATTGTTCTCAGCGTCAACGTAAGGTTCCTCAACGAGTTGGTCGTTTAAATAAAGCGCTCCCAACCTCAGCTCGACGCTGTCGCCGCCCAGGGCGATTAAACGCTTGATGATTATTTTTTTATCGGTGCTGATTACTACGATATCTCCGCGCTCAGGCGAACGGTACTTATCGATATAAACGAAATCTCCGCCAGCTACTTTTTCAGACGACGCGCCGATAAGCGTAGGATACATAGAACTGTGAACTACGTAGATTCGCGCAAAACGGGCGAAGAATACCGTTTCAAAAATAATTACCGCTATCGCAAGGATGATTATGACGTTAATTACCGAATTTAATTTTGATTTACCGGGTTTACGACCGATACAAATCGGAAAATTGCTCATTCCTTAAAGCCACATTACGTTATTAAGCGCGTATTCTCCTTTTCCCCTGACCGTCAGTTTATGCCCCTTGGTATAATCGGCAAGAGAAACGCCCTGCTCGTCCTTGAACATATTTGCATTTAAAAGAATGCTTTGCCATACCTTTTCCACTACGTTTACTTTAACGGAATAGGAAATTTTATCTTCGGCGCATTCAAGCGTAAGCACTAAAGCTCCGCTCTCTTCGGCATAAACGTAAAACTGAAGCACGCTGTCGGAAGACGGGGAATATCTTGGGCTGTTGAGCCTGTAAGTAGCTAACCCGCATACCGAACTGATGCCATTTATCTGCTCCTTGCAGACAACCTTAGGTGCTACGTCGTCGTTAGTGAGGAACGCGCCGCCTACGGAATATTTTCCGTAATCGGCTACGGCAAAGCAATCGACGCCGTTTCTGCCCGAATACATAACCTTACACTTGGGACGGCTGTTTCTAAACTGACCGCTGAGCTTTTTGACAGTTATTTTTGACCAAACAGTAAATCCGTTGGAATAGGTTGCATAACAGATTGCAAATAAAATTTCGGTCTTTTCGTATACGTCCGCGTAAAATTCTTGCTGAAGGTCGTTGACTTTACCCTTATAACGCGCCTCAGTCCAGTCGCGCAGGGCAGAGGTCTTGCAGTCCTCTGCAATGTAAGCTCCGTAGCTTTCCACAACGCCCTCGCCGTCGAATGACGCGCGAAATATTAAATTATCGTCCGCGTCGACGGCAACCGCAAGCTCGGCAGGTTTTGGGATAAATACCTGACGGCGCTTTACGTACCTGTCAAGAAACATAAACATATCCTTGGTGCTTTTGCTGTCGATACAGGCGTTGCTGCCTACCGAATACGAAATAACACTGTCGCTGAAAAATTCGGGATTGATGCGGGAAAACGTATCGTAAGCGCGGTCGTAGTCGAAATTGGGGTCGTTTGTAGAGCAGAGCATCAACACCGGACATTTTACGTACGGCGCGTATGCCTGAGAATCTATGCCTGCGATAAAGCGGTAACGCTCCTCGTCAAGCTCGGGTTCGTCCCCGCCGAATTTATTAAAATTTTTATATGCCTTCCAACCTACTGCGCATACGGGCACAATGCAGGAAAACTGACCCGCATAGGCGAGTTTCCACGCGACTTCGCCTCCGTTGCGTATACCAACTACGCCGATATTCTGATTTTCCAGTCTTTCGGAAAGATATTTTTTTGCATACAGACCGACGGCCACCCATTCGTACCAGGACGTCTTATCCGCGCTGTCGTCTACAAAGTCGGTATGCCTTCCCGTTCTGAAAAAGTTTGCGTAGTCTACGTTTTCGGGATAGACGGTATATCTTTCCCTTCCTTCGGTCTGACCGCAGATATCCACCATAAGCGCGGAGTAGCCGTTATCGACGAACATCTTCAAAAGCTCCTCGTCAATACTTTCTCCGCTGTCGGGAATGATTAAAACGCCGTCGGCGGAGGGAGCGTTTTCCGAACACGCAAAAGCGCCGTAAACGGTCACTCTGCCCATTCCCGTATCTCTTCCCGAGAAATTTACGTATTCGAACTTCACGCCGTTTTCAACCTTTTCCCCCAACGTGACGGGCACAGAGGACAGACTGCTATCGAAGTTCTTCCATAGAGATATAGGGGTTAAAATGTTTGACAATTCGCACTCCTTTAAGGCTGAAACGCACGGTTTTGCCGCGTTTAAGAAAATTTGTAGCTTAATTTGAAAAAATGTTATTGCTTTTTTTGTGCCCTGAGATTATAATATAATCTACTTACACAGTGCAATCGAATTTTGCTCTATGTAACATTATATCCCTTTTAAATCAATAAATCAAGCGTTAAGCGGGAGTTTTAATTTTTATGGCTTTTATTTCGGTCGCGGACGAAGTCGCTAAAAAATCGACGACTTTTGTAGAAAACAAATTCATAACCAAATATCTGCCCGTGCTGGACCCCGCCGCAGTAAAGGTGTATCTGTTTGCGCTGTACGTCTATCAGAACGCGCAACCATACACGTTGCAGGACTTTGCAGAAAAATTATCGATTACTGAGGACGAAGCTAAGAGCTTATTTGAACATCTTGAAGATTTCGAGCTTATAAGCATAACTTCCACCTCTCCCTTCGAGATAAAAATTTTAGACTGCGATAACGTTTACGGCGCGCCAAAAAAACTTAAACCCGAAAAATACGCCGCGTTTTCAACCGAAGTTCAGTCTGCCATCTCCGGAAGAATGATTTCCACCAACGAGTTTTTGGATTATTACTATCTGTTGGAAGAATGCGGCTTCGAGCAGAACGCACTGTTAATGATTATTAATTATTGCGTCAACCTGAAGGGCGACAAAATCAGGAGCCAATATATAAAAAAGGTGGCGCAAAACTTTGCCGATGACGGCATTACAACGGCTAAAAAAGTCGAAGAAAAGC
>JBJEUZ010000063.1:0-3353 GCA_051884095.1 Candidatus Coproplasma sp. | reverse complement strand
ATAAGGGAAAAATTAAAACTTCTGCCCGATAATCCGGGCGTTTATATAATGCTTGACAAGTACGGCAATATAATCTACGTCGGCAAGGCGCGCGTCTTAAAAAACCGCGTAAGGCAGTATTTCCACAATACGCCCAAGCCTGAAAAGGTCATGCAGATGGTGGCGAACGTCGCAGACTTCAACTATATCATAACCGCTACCGAAATCGACGCGCTCGCGCTGGAAAACAACCTGATAAAAAAATATAAGCCCAAATATAATATACTCTTAAAGGACGACAAGACCTATCCGTATATCAAAGCCGATATGCGCGAAGAATTTCCTACCTTTTACATCACGCGTAAAATCAAAAAGGACGGCGGAAAGTATTTCGGTCCGTTTATGGGCGGAATAAGCTGTAAGGACGTGCTCGAAGTTGTTCAGCTAGTCTATAACGTGCGCCTGTGCCGCACAAAAATCACCTCGGTCGCAAAGCGCGAATGTCTCAATTATCACATAGGCAGATGTACCGCGCCCTGCGCGCACAAGATAGAAAGAGAGGACTATATGTTGCGCGTAAAACAGGCGCTTTCCTTTCTGGACGGCAACTATAAGGAGGCGCAGAAGGCGCTCGAAGAAAAGATGTTTGCCGCCGCCTCGTCCGAAGCGTTCGAGCTGGCTTTGGACTACAGAAACAA
This sequence comes from Candidatus Coproplasma sp., assembly GCA_051884095.1. GTDB lineage: Bacteria > Bacillota > Clostridia > Christensenellales > Borkfalkiaceae > Coproplasma. The sequence goes on along the minus strand of JBJEUZ010000063.1, from coordinate 2,676 downwards.
AATTTCAATGCTTTCAAAGCTCGAAGCAAAGCGTATAACCGCAATAAACCGCAGCGTTGACGCGGATATAATTTCATACGTTACCAACGGCATATATTCGGCGGTAAGCGTGCTCATAACCCGCAAGGGCATAATGCAGGGCGCGGGCTCGTACGCGCTTGACGAAGCGCACTTAAGCGACGCCGAAGCGCTTACTTCTTTAATAACCCAATACTATGCCTCGCACGAACCCCCTCCCGAAATTATTGTAGACGACTACTGTGAAGTAGGGCTGGTTTCGCGCTTTTTCAAGGATAAACTCAATAAATCTGTGGAAATTACGCTTGCAAAGCAGGGCGTAAAGGCACAGCTACTGAATATGGCGCGGGAAAATGCAACCGATTATCTTGAAAAATCGGTGGATAAGATAAAGCACAAGGACGAAATGACAATAAACGCCTGCGCGCGCCTGCAGGAGCTTTTGGAACTCAAACGTTATCCCCGCAGAATGGAGTGTTACGACATATCCGACGTTTCAGGCGTGGATAAGGTCGGGTCGATGGTCGTCTTTATCGACGGCGAAGCGGATAAGGATCAGTACCGCCGCTTTAAGATAAAGACAGTGGAGGGCGCTAACGACTTTGCGTCGTTGCAGGAAGTGCTTTCGCGCAGGCTTTCAAAGCTGGGTACGGACGAAGAGGAACGCTTTCCCAAGCCCGATTTGATTGTTATCGACGGCGGCAAGGGTCAACTCTCGGCCGTCAAGGAAATTTTCGACACATTCAACGTTGGCGATATAGAGCTAATCTCGCTTGCAAAGCAGGATGAGGAAATATTCACGTTAAACTGCCCCGAAAGCGTAAAAATTGACAAGCGCGACTATTCGTTGAAGATGGTTCAGAGAATCAGGGACGAAGCTCACCGCTTTGCGATAACCTATTTCCGCAGCATGCACGCAAAGAATATACTTCAAAGCGAGCTTACGAATATCGAGGGCATAGGCAAAAAACGCAGAATCGCGCTGATGTCGCGCTTTACCACTATAGAGGGCATCAAAAACGCAAGCATTGAAGAATTGATTCAAACCGAGGGCATCAGCCCTGCGATTGCACAAAAAATCAAGGATTATTTTTCGGATTAAATATGACAAAACTCAACTGTAAACTCATAGTTTCCGACTGCGACGGAACGCTTCTGAATTCCGAGCATACGGTTTCGGATAAAGTAAGGGCTTCAATAGACAAGTTTGTTGCGGACGGCGGAATTTTTGCGGTCTGCACCGGCAGAATGACGGCTTCTATCCTTCCTCAGGTAAGGGCGCTCGGCTTAAAGGGGCTGGTGGCGGCGTATCAGGGCGGCGTTATCGCTGAAATCGAGAGCGGAAAATTGATAAGAAACAGCGGATTTACGGGCGCGCAGGCGGCTGAAATCTGCAAGGCTTTAGAGGATATGGGCGCGTACGTAAACGCCTATTTCGGCGACGAAATGTATTCCGATATCCCCGCCGACAACGAATATCTCAAGATATACGAAAAAATTACGGGCATAACCGCCCGTCACGCAGCTCAGCCGCTCTCCGAGTACGCGGCAAATAGCAACCGTCAATGCCAGAAGGTTGCAAGCCTGTGCTTCCCGCAGGACAGGGAAAACATTTATTCTTGTCTCAAGGAAAAGTTTGCGGGCAAATACGACGTTACCTGCAGCGCGGAAGTGTTGGTGGAAATAGCCCCCATAGGAGACGACAAGGGTTCTGCGGTTAAATTTCTCGCCAGCCACTACGGCGTGCCCATTGAAAAGACCGTAGCCATAGGCGACAATCTGAACGACCTTTCCATGATTAAGGCGGCGGGTATAGGCGTTGCCGTCGGCAACGCCGTGCAGGAACTTAAGGACAGCGCCGACTTTATATCGGTCACCAACGACGAAGGAGCAGTGGCGCAGGTAATAGAAAAATTCGGGTATGCAGATGAAAACCGATTATAATTCAACCGAAATACTCGCTCCCGCAGGCGACGAGGAGAGCGCATACGCCGCAATAAACGCGGGCGCAGACGCGATATATCTGGGCTTAACCGCCTTTTCCGCGCGGTCGTCGGCTAAAAATTTCGACTTGTCCTCGCTTGAAAAGCTGATATCTTACGCTCACGCGCTGGGGGTAAAGATTTACGTTGCAATGAACACTCTCGTCAAGGACGGCGAGGTGGAAAGTTTTATAAACGGCGCGATTTCGGCGCACAACGCGGGCGCTGACGCAATAATAATTCAGGATATCTTTCTCGGCAAATACTTAAAGCAAACCTATCCGCAGATAGTTTTGCACCTTTCCACACAGGCGGGCGTCAACAACGTTTATGGCGCGCTCCTTGCAAGGGAATACGGTTTTGACAGGGTAATTCTCGCGAGGGAAACACGGCTTGAAGATATAAAAAGTATTGCAAAGATAATCGAAACCGAAGTTTTTATTCAGGGAGCGCTATGCTCGTGCTTTTCGGGTCAGTGCTATCTTTCGTCCTTTGCCGGCGGCAACAGCGGCAATCGCGGCAAGTGCAAACAGCCCTGCCGAAAGCTATATTCCATAGACCGCAAGGGCTGGGACGAGCGCGCCTACCGTATTTCACTTTCCGATTTATCCGTGGGCGAAGATATAAAAAAACTTATCGACGCGGGCGTTTATTCCTTTAAGATAGAGGGGAGAAT
>JBJEUZ010000062.1:0-3362 GCA_051884095.1 Candidatus Coproplasma sp. | reverse complement strand
GAAATTAACAATGGCGAACGGCTATTGCTTTTAGGCGAGAACGGCTGCGGCAAAACTACGCTTTTAAGGCTGTTGGCACGGCTATATAAGCCGACGAACGGAGAAATAGAGCAGTTTATAGACAAAAAATTCGGAACGAAGAAGAGGAATAAGGCTTGGTTCAAGCGAGTGGGAGTGGTCTACCAGAACCCCGACTATCAGCTTTTTATGCCTACGGTTGAAAAGGAAATTGGGTTCGGTGCGGTAAGCAAGGAATATGCCCAAGAGATAATAAAACTCTTCGGTTTAGAAGGATTAAAAAATCGTCACCCGCAGTCGCTTTCCGAAGGGCAGAAGCGAAGGGTATCAATCGCCGCGGTCGCCGCAGGCAAGCCTGAAGTGCTGCTTTTAGACGAACCTACCGTTGGTCAGGATTATACGGGGCTGTGTAAACTAATTGAGATATTGAACGCCCTGCACAAAAGAACGGGCAACACAATGATAACGGTAACGCACGATATGCGCTGCGCCGAAGCGCTGTGCGACAGGGCGCTACTCATAGAGGGCGGCGTTGTAAAGGAGCAGGGCGGCAAAGATTTATCGCATAAGTATTTCTTTCGCGGTTAAAAGAACGTTATCTGAAGGATACTGCCTTTCGGAATTAACTTCTTAACGAATTTTGCAAAACAGCCGTTCCCGTACGAGAACGGCTGTTTTTGCTTACAAAAAATACGACCTTGCGAAAAATTATTACGTAAGGTCGTTAAAAATTTAATTGGCGATAGAGTGTCTGTAAACAGTCGCCTTGCTGCCGCTTTGCTTCTTGCTTTCGTACATTGCGGCGTCGGCGTTTTTGTACAGCTGGTCAAACGTAATCTTTTTACCGCGATAAAAATCCGCGCCCATACTTACGCTGATAATTTTATCTCCCAGAGCGGGAATCTTTATCTTAGAAACGTTGTCGAAAAATCTGTTGATAAAGCCGCGCGCGCTGTTTACGTTCAATATGCCGGGCATATATACGGCAAATTCGTCGCCGCCCAATCTGAACGCTATATCCTTATCCCTGCAAGATCTTTTAAGGCATTTAGCAATGTTGACTATTACTTTATCGCCTACCGAGTGTCCGTATTCGTCGTTTATAGACTTAAAGTTATCGCAATCTATCAGACAGAACAGACCGCTTACGCTCTTGTTTAAGAGATCTTTAACCTGTTTTTCGCCCGTGCCTCGATTTTTAAGCCCCGTCATAATATCTGTTTCGGCAAGGTATTGCAGGTAGTTTTCTCTGCGCTTAGCCTCGTCGATTATCTCCACGCAGAACAAAACGTGCCAAAGGTTTCCTTGTTCGTCGTTGTCGACTCTTATAAAACTTTCGCGGCACCAACCCGAAGTGTTGCCCAAAAATACGTGCTCGATAATGTTTTTGTCCGAAAGCCTCTTGTTCAGCGTCGAAATATCTGTAAAATAGATTACCGCCTTCCTGAACCGCTCGGTGGACAGTTTACTCATTACGGTTTTTATCTGTACGGGGAAATTATCGCCTGCCTGCGCGTCCTTGCTGTTCTCGATATCCGTGCTGGATTTAATCGTCTTAAAGTTGCCCGTCTTTACGTCGATAAGGTGCATCGAAAGGTAAATCTGCGCTACTGCAGAATAGCACCGCTCTCTTTCGTCAATGGCTGACTTCAGCGAATTTTTAAGTTCGGTTGCTTCGCGCTCCCTGATTGCCAGCTCTCTGTTCTGGTCAACCATTGCAAACGCAAACATAACGATTACCGAAATACATATGGCAATGTTTATAAACGAAAGACCGTAATAGAACGCCTGAATTATTTCTGCGACCAGCGGAAGAATGATATATATCAGCAAAGAAGCTAAAATTTCTTTGTTGACTTTTTTTCTGTACTGAATAATCAAGGATAAATCCAGAATCATTCCGACGGCGGGAGGAATGAGCGAAATGAAGAAGAAATCGCTTCTATGGTAAAGATTTTCCGCGTCTATAGTGTAGTAGAGCCCTGTAAACAGCGATACTATCACTAGGATAATTCCAACGATTGCAATAGCATATACGCTTATTATACGAATTATAGGCAGGGAGTTTATATCATTCTTTAAATTGACCTTTCCGAACAAATAGCTGCAGACGTAGCCGTTGAACATGAACAAGATGACGTCGCTCAATAAAAATACCAAAAAATTACTTATGCGCACTATCCAATAACCGATTGCGCTCATGTCGCCGCGGAAGGCGTATGCAAGCGAGTCCGCCGCTAAAAGAAGGGCGCAGGTTACAAGCATGCTTGTCATCCATATTCTCTTTTCTTTATTAAAGTTGCGGCTCAACGATATACATATGGTTGCAATAAGGCTGAAGATGCTGCCCCATGCAAGCATAGCCGTATGAAAGGTCTGATTTAACATTTATATTCCGTAAAGATTATATAATAAAATTTATAATAAAAATCATATCACAATTTGATTGATTTCTCAACTTTTTGATTAAAAAGTTTTTTTACCCAGCAATTTTGTAAGAATTTTGCAACCGTTGGGATGTTGTTGCGCATAATTAAACCTATGTCGTATATTGACTTTTAATTAAAAAAGCGTAAAATTGAAATAGAAGTAAACCAAGGAGTAATACAAATGACAGAGCGTGTGGAAAAAGCGATGCAATTATTTTTAAACGGATATAACTGCGCACAGGCGGTAGTCGGCGCCTATGCCGATTTGTTCGGTATGGACGAACAGACGGCAATGCGTTTTGCCGAAGGACTGGGTGGAGGAATGGGACGCATGCGCTTGACCTGCGGAGCAGTTTCGGCAACAGCGCTTTTAGCGGGACTAAAGATGAGCAACGGGACGGCAGGCGACTTGCAGACCCGTTCTCAGGTTTACGAAAAGGTTCGCCGGATGGCAGAAGAGTTTAAAGACAAAAACGGCTCGGTTATCTGCGGAGATTTATTGGGACTAAACAAGCCTGCGGACAATTCATCTATGCCCGAAAAGCGTACGGAGCAGTACTATAAAAAGCGTCCCTGCGTGCAGTGCGTAGTCGACTGTGCCGAGATTGTAGAAAAATATTTGCTCGGAGAACAGTGATGAGTGCTAGTAATATTGTGGACGCGGAAAGAAAAGAGCCTTTAAAATATCCCGTTCTGTTTATGCACGGCTTCGGGTTCAGGGATAGCAAAAAGCTAAGCTATTGGGGAAGAATACCCAAGGTTTTTACCCAAAGGGGGTGTTCCGTCCATTTCGGCGGGCAGGACAGCAGCGGTTCAATCCAAGCCAACGCCGAATATCTTAAGGACAAAATAGACGAAATATTGAACCAATCAGGCGCGGAAAAAATTAACGTAATCGCCCATTCCAAAGGCGGG
>JBJEUZ010000061.1:0-3362 GCA_051884095.1 Candidatus Coproplasma sp. | reverse complement strand
TCCGCGCTTGAAAAATACCGCGGACTCTTCGAAGAACTGTACGCAGGCAGAACGGACAAGTATCCCTGCCTTATGGACATAGCTACAATCGCCGTCAAAAAGCTCAAAAAGGAAGGTCTTTTAGATAACCTTGACGAGTCGGACGAAATCAACGCCTGCTCCATAAAGATTGACGCGGTTATCGACGGCAAAAAAGAAAAATACACAATTATGTTCAAGAACGAAACGCATAACCACCCCACGGAAATCGAACCGTTCGGCGGCGCTGCAACCTGCCTTGGCGGCGCTATACGCGACCCCCTTTCGGGCAGAACTTACGTGTTGCAGTCAATGCGCGTTACGGGCTGTTCCGACCCCACGGAGCCCATTGAAAACACGCTTGCAGGCAAACTTCCTCAGCGCGTTATAACCAAGACTGCGGCTTCAGGCTTCTCGTCGTACGGCAATCAGATAGGACTTGCAACCGGACAGGTTGAAGAAGTTTATCACCCCGGCTATAAGGCTAAAAGGTTGGAAACCGGATTTGTTGTCGGCGGCGCCAAGTCGGATATGATTTATCGCGAAAAGCCTAAAAAGGGCGATATTATCATACTTTTAGGCGGCGAAACCGGCCGCGACGGCTGCGGCGGCGCAACGGGTTCTTCCAAGGCTCACGACGTTAAATCGGTTCAGACCTGCGGCGCGGAAGTACAGAAGGGCAACGCGCTTACCGAAAGAAAGCTCCAGCGTCTGTTCCTCAATAAGGAAGCAACCCGCAAAATCAAGAAGTGTAACGACTTCGGTGCGGGCGGCGTATCCGTTGCAATCGGCGAGCTTGCCGACGGACTGGTTATCGAGCTTGATAAGGTTCCCAAAAAGTACGAAGGACTTTCGGGTACCGAGCTCGCCATTTCCGAATCTCAGGAGAGAATGGCGGTAGTAGTGGACGCCGACGACGTTCAGAGCTTTACCGAGCTTGCCGCTAAGGAAAATCTTACGGCAACCCCCGTGGCAACCGTAACCGACGACAGGCGTATGAAGATGTATCACCGCGGCAGAGCGATAGTTGATATCTCCCGCGATTTTCTCGATACAAACGGCGTAAAGCAGGTAACCGAAGCTGAAATTAACGACAACGTAACCCGCTTCTTCGACCACGGAGAAAGGAACGTTGTGTTCTCTCAGGCTCTGCCTGAAACCCTTTCGCGCCTCAACGTATGTTCCAAAAAGGGACTTGCCGAAATGTTCGATTCGACCATAGGCGCAAAGTCGGTCTATATGCCTTTCGGCGGCAAGTACCAGCTCACTCCCGTAATCGCAATGGCTGCAAAACTTACCGGCGGCGAAACCGACGACTGTACGGTATCCGCCTACGGGTACAGTCCCGAGCTCACTTCGTCCTCGCCGTTTACAGGCGCGATATATTCGATAGTAACTTCGGTTGCAAAGGTCGTTGCGGCAGGCGCAAGCTATAGGGATATCCGTCTTACGTTGCAGGAATTCTTTATGAGACTTCGCGACGATAAAAAGAGATGGGGCGTTCCCCTCTCGGCGCTCCTGGGCGCGCTGTACGCACAGCTCAACCTCGGTCTCGGCGCAATCGGCGGCAAGGACTCTATGAGCGGTACGTTTGAAGATATCGACGTGCCTCCCACGCTCATATCCTTCGCTCTCGCTCCCGCAAAGGCTTCCAGGCTCATAACCAACGTGGTGGAAATGGAAGGCGAAAAGCTGTATTTCCTTCCTATGAAGAAGGACAGAAACAAGATTCCCGACTTTGAATACCTTAAAAAGCTCTATACGGCAGTTCACGAAAACATCTTAAGCGGCAATATTAAATTCGCCACCGTCGTCGAAAACGGCGGCATTGCTGCGGCAGTTGTCAAGAGCTGTCTGGGCAACGGCTTCGGCTTCTCGTTTGCGGGCGACGCAGACTACCTGTTTGCCGAGCACTACGGCGATATAATAATTTCCTGCGAGGATACGAGTAAGCTCGGAAACGAAATTGCCTGCGCGTTCGTAGGTACGACAAATTGCGGAGACTTCACATACTTTGAACAGTCGGTAAGCGTAAAGCAGGCGGTAGAGGCGTATACTTCCAAGCTCGACGGCGTATTCCCTGCAACAGCCAGGGCAGAGGGCTCAATTCCCGTCTGCGATTATAACGGCGGAATAAAATATACCAAAAAGACGGTAAAAATCGCAAAGCCGCGCGTATTTATACCTGCGTTCCCCGGAACCAACTGCGAACTCGACACGGCGCGGGCATTCCGTCTGGCAGGCGCTGAGCCCGAAATTCTCGTGGTAAAGAACCGCTCTGCCGCCGATATCGAAGAGAGCGTTCAGGCGATAATCAAGGCGATAGACAGAGCCAACATAATAGCGTTCCCCGGCGGATTTTCGGGCGGCGACGAACCTGACGGTTCGGGCAAGTTCATAGCAACTACCTTCAAGAACCCCGCCATTGCGGAGCGTATCATGGAGCTCTTGAATAACCGCGACGGGCTTGTACTCGGCATATGCAACGGCTTCCAGGCACTCATAAAGCTCGGACTCGTTCCCTACGGAAAGGTCAGTCCCCTGACTTCGGGCTCGCCGACGCTCACCTTCAACAACATTTCGCGCCACGTATCCACAATGGTAAACGTAAGGGTTGCTTCCAACTTAAGCCCCTGGCTGTCGGCTTGTAAGGTCGGCGACGTCTATTCCGTACCCGTCTCCCACGGCGAGGGCAAGATAGTCGCACCCGAAAGCGAGCTTAAAGCTATGCTCGCGGGCGGACAGATTGCAACGCAGTACGTTGACCTTTCAGGCGCTCCCACAATGGTCAGTCCCTACAATCCCAACGGCAGTATGTGGGCGATAGAGGGAATAACCTCTCCCGACGGCAGAGTCTTCGGCAAGATGGGACACGCAGAAAGAAAGGGCGAAAACCTCTATAAAAACTACGACGGCAATTTCGATATGAAGATATTTGAAAGCGGCGTTAAGTATTTCGGTTAAAATTCATACAAAAAAATAGCAGGCGCAAAGATAATACTTGCGCCTGTTTTTTGCGTATTTTTCCTTTACAAACACAATATTTTGTGGTATAATTAATAAAAATACGGAGTTGAACTATTATGAAATGTTTATACTGCGGTTGCGAGGACAGTAAGGTTATCGACAGCCGTTCCGCAGACGAAGGAAGAACAATAAGAAGAAGAAGGGAGTGCGTAGGTTGCGGAAAGCGCTTTACCACTTACGAAACCATTGAAGATACTCCCGTTCTGGTTGTAAAGGCAAGCGGAATCCGTCAGTCGTTCGACGCAGGTAAAATCAAGAACGGCATGCTGAAGGCCTGTGAAAAGCGCCCCGTTTCGATGAGCAAAATCGACGCGTTG
>JBJEUZ010000060.1:0-3387 GCA_051884095.1 Candidatus Coproplasma sp. | reverse complement strand
ACGGAATGCGAAATCCGCGGCAGCAGCGACGCAACCATAAAAAATTATAGGGTTGCAGACCTGTCGACCGTGTTGAACGCCGCAGACGTACGCAAAATTCTTTTAAACGGCGGCACGGCTTACGGCATTTTTGTAAAACATTACGCAGATATCGGCATACCGTTTGTAAAACTTCCGTCCACCAGCCCCGCGAATACGCGTTGCGACAAGGAGGCGTGGTTCAATGAACTATCTTCAGCTATTGGAAGAGCTTAACAGCCTTTCCGACCGGACTTACCGTTCCTTTCACAGGCGGCTTTTAAAGAACGAAAAAATAAACGTTATCGGCGTGCGCGTGCCAGATATAAGAAAGCTCGCCCAGAAATTCAAGGGCGACGAAGAGGAACTTCTCACCTTTCCCGACGAATTTTACGAGGTTACCTTTATAAAACTTACAGCCTGCGCCGCGCTAGGCTATTCCGAGTTTGTGAAAGTTGCGGAAAGGTGCGTTTCGCTTATAGACAACTGGGCTTCTTGCGACAGTTTTAAACCCGCGTGCATTGCAAAACACAGGGAGGAGTTCAAGCCGTATATAGAGCGCTTTATTGCCTCTGACGGCGAATTTTCTCAACGTTTTGCCCTGACTACGCTTTTAAACTATTATGTTGACGAAAAGTTTTTGCCGTATATTAAAAAGTGCCTATCTTATGCGGATACGGGAAAGTACTACGTACATATGGCGGCAGCGTGGCTGGTAGCCGAAATACTTGTAAAGCATTTCGATTACGGCGTAAACTTAATAAGCTGCGGTTTGCTCGACAATAAGACGGCAAATAAGGCGATAACAAAGGCGCGGGAAAGTTTCCGCATTTCAAAAGAGAACAAGGATTATTTAAATACTTTAAAGAGATATTGATTATGAAAATTTCACAGCAACTCACTCAGGAATTTAACCTCCGCCCAGACCATACCGAAAATATAATAAAACTTTTAGACGAGGGCAACACTATTCCCTTCATCGCGCGCTACCGCAAGGAGATGACGGGCGCGATAGACGACCAGGTTTTAAGGGAGCTTGCCGACAGATACGAATACCTCAAAAATCTTGAAAAGAGAAAGGAAGAGGTTGCAAAGGCAATCACGGAGCAGGAAAAGATGACCGAAGAAATTCAGTCGGCTATCGACGCCTGCGCGACCTTGACCGAGATAGAGGACGTGTACCGCCCCTTCAGGCAGAAGAAGAGAACCAGGGCTTCGGTTGCCGTAGAAAAGGGCTTGAAGCCGCTTGCAGACTTCATTCTGGAGCAGGACGGCGACCCCTATGCGGAGGCGGAGAAATATATCGACGGGCAAAAGGGCGTGGACTCCGTAAAGCAAGCGATAGACGGCGCGCGCGATATCATCGCCGAGGTTATTTCCGACAACGCAGAGCTCAGGAAAAAGCTGAGAACGCTGTTTGAAAATCACGGCGAAATGCAGGTAAAAATGGTCAAGGACGACGAAAAGAGCACCTACGCGATGTACGCCGACTATACCGAGCTTGTGCCTGAAATTAAAAATCACAGAATACTTGCCGTAAACAGGGGCGAAAGGAAGAGTGCTTAAAGGTAAAAATCTATTTCAACCCGGATATGGCAAAGCGCGTTTGTGCGGCTAAATATATTAAGACCAAGGGCGCGTGCGCAGATATAATAGCGGAGGCGGCGGACGACGGCTACGACAGGCTTATAGAGCCTTCGATTGAGCGCGAAGTGCGCTCGGTTCTTACCGAACGCGCGTCAGAGCAGGCAATCAGGATGTTCGAAGTCAACCTTCGACCCCTGCTCTTGCAGCCGCCCGTAAAGGGCAAGGTGACGCTCGGACTCGACCCCGGCTACCGCACGGGCTGCAAGGTTGCCGTAGTAGACGAAACGGGCAAGGTTTTAGCTACTTCCGTAATTTATCCCGTTCCCCCGCACAACAAAATTGAAGAAAGCAAAAAAATCATCAAAGGTTTAATTGTAAAGCACAAAGTCGACGTGATTTCCATAGGTAACGGCACGGCTAGCAAGGAGACCGAAATCTTCGTCGCCGATCTCCTGAAGGAAGTTGACGCGGACGTAAGCTACGTTGTGGTCAACGAGGCGGGCGCCAGCGTGTATTCCGCAAGTCCCCTTGCGGTTGAAGAATTTCCCGACTTCGACCTGACTTTGCGTTCGGCCGTGTCCATTGCCCGCAGATTGCAGGACCCCTTGGCAGAACTCATAAAAATCGATCCCAAGTCGATCGGCGTTGGTCAGTATCAGCACGATATGGACAAAAAGCGGCTGGACAGCGTGCTGGGCGGCGTGCTTGAAGACTGCGTAAATTCCGTCGGCGTAGATTTAAACACCGCAAGCGTTTCGCTTTTAAAATACGTAGCAGGTCTCAATTCGGGTATCGCGAAAAACATAGTCGCCTACCGCGAAGAGAACGGCAAATTCACCGAAAGAAAGCAGCTTTTAAAGGTATCTAAGCTCGGCGCTAAAGCATACGAGCAGTGCGCAGGCTTTTTGCGCATAGTCGGCGGCAAGAACATCTTCGACAATACCGCCGTTCACCCCGAAAGCTATGAAAAGGCGGAAAAACTTTTGTCGCTGTTCGGCTACTCGCGCGAGGACGTAGCAAACAACAATCTCAAGGATTTGCCCGCCAAGGTAAAGCAATTCGGCGAGGATAAGGCGGCTGAATATTGCGGACTCGACCGTGCCACTATGAACGATATAATAGGCGAATTAATCAAGCCCGGACGCGACGTGCGCGACAGCCTGCCCGCGCCCAAATTAAGGCGCGACGTCATGGGCATCGAAGATTTGTACGTTGGAATGGAGGTGGAAGGCGTCGTCCGTAACGTCATCGACTTCGGCGCGTTTATAGATATCGGCGTCCATCAGGACGGACTGGTTCACGTTTCGGAAATTTGCGACCGTTTCATAAAGCACCCTTCCGACGTCCTTAAGGTGGGTCAGCAGGTGCGTGCGGTAATAATAAGCCTCGACGTCAAAAAACAGCGCATAGGACTCTCGATAAAGCAGGTCAAAAAGCAGGCGAACTGAACCAAGGAAATTTTAACTGACATAAAGATTTTGCAAACTACTTGACAGTTTGTTGAGTTTATTGTAAAATTTTGTTAAACCTATTGATTAAGGAGTAAAATTTATGTTTGAAGAAATAGCTAAAATGCTTGCAGAACAGTTGGGTATACCCGAATCTAAAATCACTCTCGAAAGCGAAATAATCGGCGACCTCGGCGCAGACAGCCTTGACGTTGTCGAAATGCTTATGACGCTTGAAGATAATACGGGTAAGACCATACCCGACGACAAGGTATCGTCCATCAAGACTGTTGGCGACCTCGTTGAAATTCTCAACACTTTATAAAAACTTAAA
>JBJEUZ010000059.1:0-15521 GCA_051884095.1 Candidatus Coproplasma sp. | reverse complement strand
CGCTCTTTACCGCCTCTATGCACTCCTTCCAGTTCAACAGTCTGTTGGCAACCTCGAAGTTCATATCTATGCAAACCGTCTTGTTGCCCTTGGAAAGAAGGTCTAAAAGCCGCGCACGCAAGTCCATAAGCGTAAATTCGGGTATGCGCGTAAAGCCCGAGCCGCCGCAGTGCTTACAGGGGCGGGCAAGCTGCGACTGAATCGCCGCGCCCACGCGCTTGCGGGTAAATTCCACCAGCCCGAATTTGGACATCGGCAGCACGTGGCACTTTGCCTTGTCGCCCTCCAGCGCCCGCTCCAGCTCTTCAACCAACGCCTTGCGGTGGTTTTCGCCGTTCATATCTATAAAATCGACCACGATTATGCCGCCGATATTTCTCAGCCTTACCTGACGCGCAATCTCGCGCGCGGCTAAAATATTCGTGCAGTAAACCGTGTGTTCAAGGCTGTCGTCGCCTGTAAATTTGCCCGTGTTTACGTCTATTACAGTCAGCGCCTCGGTCTTTTCGATAATAAGGTAAGCTCCGTTTTCAAGGTCCACGCGCGGTTCGGTCAGCGCTAAAATCTGACCGGAAAGACCAAGGCTGTGGAACATATCCGTGCCGTCGTCGTGTAAAATTACTGGCTTGCGCGCGCCGTGCGGGTTTAGCTTTATAAATTCGTTTACGCTCTTTTCAAGCTGGGGCGTGCCCACGTAAATTTTGTCCACGTCGAACAGCATATTGTCGCGTAAAACGCGAATATATTGGGGGTAATCCGAATACAGCAGTTCGCCCACGGCGGCGTTTTTAAACTTTGCGTTCACGCTCTGGTACAGCTTGCGGCAGTAGTTGAGCTCCTCAAGTTTTTCCTTTCTGTCGGCGTAGGGCGCGGCGGTGCGCACTATAAGCCCTTCGTTGCCCTTACGCACCTTTTCGGCGCTGTATAAAAGCGTCTTTCTGAGCTCCTCGTCCGCAATCTTTCTTGAAACTCCCACGAACGGTGTGTTGGGCATATATATGGTATATTTGCCGACGAACGATACGTTTGTGGTGACCTTTGCGCCCTTTTTGCCCACGGGCGCCTTAACTACCTGAACCATAATTTCGTCGCCTACGTTCAGCTTTAGCTCGTTGGGAATATCCACCTCGGTACCGTCGTATTTGGTGTGGTCGGGGAAGAGGTCCGCTACCGAAATGTAGCAGTTGCGCTCCAGACCGCAGTTTACGAACGCCGCCTGCATGCCGTTGAGCACGTTGGTTACCCTGCCCTTGTAGATATTGCCAACGATATTGCGCCTGTCGGTCGGCTCGAAGTTAAATTCGTTAAGTTTTCCGTCCTCGACTATCGCGTACGAGTCGGTGCCGCACACGCTGTCGAAGTATAAAGTTTTTCTTGACATTTAAAACCTCAGATAAATTTGTCGCCGTCGGCAAACGACGCGGTCTTTAAAATTTCCCTTGACTCGCCGCCGAAGCGCGAGCAGAGGTAGGAACAGAAAAGGTCGGGTCTCAGGTTGTTCGCCCCGCAGCCCAGCACGAATTTCAATAATTCTCCCTGTCGTTCGATTGAGTATATCCTTGGACGAATATCCACTTCGCGACCGCGAAGGTCGCATATTACTATGCTCTCGCTATCTAAAATCAAGCGTTCGTCAAATGGCGCAATGCCCTGCGCTATGTATTCGCAGCGCGAAATGCAGTCGGCATAGTTCTGGTTGTTTGCAACTATTGCGTAGTCAAGGCACTTTACTCCGTCCGGCGAGCGTGAGTTGAAAAGGGTTTTGAAGTCGCCCTCGAACGGGGTGTCTGCGGTCGCGTATTCGGCAACCGACCTGATGCCCACGCCCAGCGGGTTATTCAAAAATATTCTGGGGTGCGCGTGGTAGCCTTCGCTGTAATTTAAGGGTATGCCCGCCCTGCGCAGCGTGCGCTCAACGTGCCGTAAAAGGTCCAGGTGCGAAAGGTATTCGGCGCCGTCGGTCTTTGTGTATTTAAAGGCTATCATCTTTCCCCCCTTGCGGCAGGGCAAATCTTTTGCAGTCCGCACGCCCGGCACTTTTTCAGGCAGCTGCCCGAAACCTCTCCGCAATACGCCCTGTCGCGTTCGCCTGCAAGGAACTGCTTGCCTATTCCCACGTCTATAAAGTCCCAGGGCAGAATTTCGTCCGCGCCCCGCTCCCTGGTGTATTCATCGGGGTCGACTCCGCACTCTTCAAACGCCCTTGCCCAGCCGTCCTTATTTAGTTTGTTGTCCCAGCCGTCGAATCGGCAGCCGTTTTTATATGCGCTCGCCAGAACTTTGCCTATTCTTCTGTCGCCGCGCGCAAGCACGGCCTCCAGTCGGGAGGTGAAATAGTCGCTCCAGCTCAGCGTTACCCCCTTGATATACAGCGACTTTTTTAATATCGCCTGCTTTTGTTCCACTTCCTCGCCGCTCGCCTGCCGTTCCCATTGGAAGGGGGTGAACGGCTTGGGTATAAAGGTTGAAACCGAAACGGCTATGCGCAGGGGCTTTTTGCGCGGCTTTCTGCCGTAGGCGCTCTTTATAAGGTCGCACAGCCTGCGTATCGCCAGCAAGTCCTCGTCGGTTTCGGTGGGAAGTCCCAGCATAAAATACAGCTTGACCGCGGAATATCCCACGTCGAACGCGCTCTCCGCGGCGTGAAGAATTTCCTCCTCGGTTACGTCCTTGTTTATGACGTCTCTCAGCCTCTGACTGCCTGCCTCGGGCGCGAAAGTCAGCGAAATTTTGCGCGCGTCCTGCGCGAAGTCTCCGTCGAAGCTGTCCACTCTCAGCGACGGCAGAGCAAGGGTAGTGCCCTGCGGCAGCGAGGACTTAAGGCTGGTCAACAGCTCCTTAAGCTGAGGATAGTCGCCCGTGGACAGCGAATTTAAGCTCACCTCGTCGTAGCCTGTCGAAGCTATCAGCGAGCACGCCTGTCTGGTCAGCGTTTCAACGCTCCGTTTGCGCACGGGTCGGTAGATAAATCCCGCCTGGCAGAACCTGCAACCGCGGTAGCAGCCGCGCATGACCTCTATTATAGAGCGGTCGAAAACGCTCTCGCAGTTGGGCACGGGCTGGGTTTCGGGAAAGACTGCGCCGTCCAGGTCGGAAATTATCGCCCTTCTGACCCGGGTCACGCCTTCAAAGCCGCATATGCGCCCGTCTTTGCCGTAATTTACCTTGGTAAACGCGGGCACGTACACGCCGTCCATCTGCGAAATTATTCCGTAAAACTCCTCGGTCGCGCCGCCGCACTTTACGTATACGTCCGCAACGTCCGCGTCCACGCTCTCTCCGTCGCCGATAAAAACTATATCTACAAAGTCGGCAAGCGGTTCGGGATTGACGGCGCACGGCCCGCCCACGGCAATCAGCGGGTATTTTCCGCCCGCCCTTTCGGCGCGCGTCAAAGGTATGCCCGCAAGGTCGAGCATGTATAAAAGATTGGTATAGCACAGCTCGAACTGCAACGAAAAGCCTATCATATCGAACTCTTTCAGCGGCTTTTTCAGCGCAAGGGAATAAAGGGGTATGCCCAGTTGCTTGATTCCGTCGCCGAAGTCGGTCTGCGGCGCAAAGCAGAAGTCGGCGGTATATCCGCGGCGTATAAAACTTTCTGCAACAATCTTTATGCCTATATTGCTCATTCCCACCTCGTACAAATCGGGGAACGCCATACAGAAACTGAAGGCGGAGGGCGCGCACTTGGGCATTCCGTATTCGCCGCCCGTATAGCGCGAGGGCTTTTCCACCTTTTTCAACAGTTCATTAAGTTGGTCTTGTCTGAACGCCATAACCTACCGCCGTATAGAGAATTACCTGTTCATTATAGCAACGACAAAAAAATTAATCAAGAAAAAATGTAAATATTGTGCAAAATATTGACAATATCGCCCAAATCGGATATAATTTACAGGTAATAACAAATTCAGGAGTTAATTATGAAATACGATTTTAAAGGCATAACCACCGAACAGCTCTCCTTCAAGCTCAACAGAGTAAGAATCGACCCTCAGCAGAGGCTGGATATCAAGCCTCAGTTCTCCCGTCAAGTGAGAAAGGCTAACGAAAACAACAGATTAATCTTTGTAAATCTTTCTGTCAAAATCAATTCTACCGAAAGCGAGCCCAAGCCCTTCGATATCGACGTGTCGATAGTCGGCGTATACGAGCTTGCAGAGGAAGCAAACGCACAGCAGGAGAGAGAATTCGTAATCGAAGCTACGGGCATGCTCTATCCCTATCTGCGCGCGGCTGTAACCAACCTTACGGCTCAGGCTTACATCTCGCCCCTCAACCTTCCCATCATCACCGGTCCCATCTTCCCCGAGGACAGAGACGTTTACGCGTTCTCGGTTTCGAGCGACAACTGATAAGGCGGCAATAACGTAATAAATTAATGCGGGCGCGGCGTGTCGCGCCCGTTTTGATAAGTTTACATAAAATAAGTGCGTAGTGTTGCTTGCGGCGCGGCTGCCGCCGCGCCGCAAGCAAAGCGCAATCAATACGCGCGCACAGGGAGTTTTGTTATGAAGCACGAGGATATAAATCTTTTACTTTCCAAACCCGAAGAATATTTTTCAAAAAGCGTTACCGTCTGCGGTTGGGTGCGTTCCTTCCGCGACAGCAAAAATATGTCGTTCATTGCCCTCAACGACGGCACCGCGCTCAATCATCTGCAGATAGTTATCGATAAAAACGTCCTTCCGGAAATTCCCGAGGGCGCCTGCCGCGTGGGCTCTTCGGTCAAAATCACGGGCGAAGCGGTTGCGTCATTCAACGCGAACCAAAAGATAGAGGTAAACGCGCGCGAAATAGTCCTTTTAGGCGACTGCCCTCTGGATTATCCCATTCAGAAGGCTAAGACCTCTCTCGACTATCTGCGCACTCTCCCTCACCTGCGCGTGCGCACGAATACGTTCAGCGCCGTGTTCAGAATAAGAAGCAAAATTTCCGCCGCCATTCACCGCTACTTTCAGGAGCGGGGTTATATGTACGTTCACACGCCCATAATTACGGGCAGCGACTGCGAGGGCGCGGGCAAGATATTCCAGGTAACCACCGTCGGCTTCGACCCGTCTATCAAGACCAGAGAAGAGTACGACGCCGCCGACTTCTTCGGTCAGAGCGTGGGACTTACGGTATCCGGTCAGCTCGAGGGCGAGGTGATGGCTACGGCGTTCGGAAAAATTTACACTTTCGGACCCACTTTCCGCGCCGAAAACAGCAACACCACCCGCCACGCCGCGGAGTTCTGGCAGATTGAGCCCGAAGTTGCGTTCGCAGAGCTGGACGACATAATCGAAATCGCCACCGAGTTCATTAAATATATAATTAAAGCGGTAATAGACGAGTGCCCCGACGAGCTTAACCTTCTGGAAAGGTTCTACGAAAAGGGGCTCAAGGCGAAACTTCAGAAGGTTGTGGACGACGAGTTCGTCAAGGTGGAATACACCGAAGCCATTGAAATTTTAAAAAAGAGCGGAAAAGAGTTCGTCTATCCCGTAGAATGGGGTCTGGATTTGCAGACCGAGCACGAGAGGTATCTCACCGACGAGGTATACAACAAGCCGGTGTTCGTAATAAACTATCCCAAGGATATAAAGTCCTTCTATATGAAGCAGAACCCCGACGGCAAGACGGTTGCCGCAACCGACCTGTTGGTGCCCGGCGTAGGCGAAATAATCGGATGCAGCGAGAGGGAGGCGGACTACAACAAGCTCTTAAAGGCGATAGAGGAACGCGGAATGAAGATGAGCGACTACGAAAATTATCTGGATTTGCGCAAGTTCGGCTCGGTACCCCACAGCGGCTTCGGATTGGGGCTTGAAAGAATATTGATGTACGCAACCGGCATGGGCAACATTCGCGACACGCAGATTTTCCCCCGCGCAAAGGGCGAACTGAGATAATTTTTAAAAGTCTACACATTATATATAAGAGTCTATACGTTATACTCATATCTCTTGCCGCGGCGCGAAAAAACTATTTTCGCGCCGCGGCTTTGTTGTCTATTGCCTAGTGCAGAACCGCCAAGAATCGAAAAAAATGCTTTTGTTTGATTTGCGATGAGTAAATCAAGCATAAGAGCAATTAAGATACCCGGGGCAAGCGCCACGCGTGAAGATTTTTTCGAAAAATATAAAATAATTCACGGCGCAAGCAAAAATCACACTTTTTGCTTAGCGCACCGGTGGGAAGTGCCGCGACTATATTATACGAGGGCGCTTGGCGGTCGCGGCAAGGGAGGCGGAGCTTCCGAAAATCAAAAAAAATGCTTTGTCGCCCCAAGACAAACATTTTTTTGAATTTGTTAAAAAAATAGGTTGACAAAGCCGTTTAATCGTGATAAACTCATATCACACCTACGAACAGGGGTGTAATTTTTTTGTACGGAGTTTTCATATGAAGGCAACATCTAGGGCAAAAATCACTTTCGAGTGCACCGAATGCAAGCACAGAAACTACGACAGCTACAAGAATAAGCGCAACGACCCCGACAGGCTCGTTATTTCTAAGTACTGCCCCTTCTGCAAGAAGCACACCGAGCATAAAGAGAGCAAGTAAGCCTATTTCAGCCTGAGCCGATTTATTGTTTTCCGGCGGCGTTACGCCCTTTCGGCACAGGTATTGCGCACGGCGCAAAATTTAAATTCTTCGTCGCGCTCCGTGCGGGCGAAGAGGAGATTTTTATGGCAAATAAAAACGAAGTAAAAAAGCCCAACATTTTCGTGAGAATGGGCAGAAAACTCAAAGAAACCTTTTCCGAACTCAAAAGGGTAACCTGGCCTACCTTCCCCAAAATCGTCAAGTCCACTTGCGTCGTTCTGGTCGTAGTGGTCATCTTTACGTTAGTGGTTACGGGTATCAACCAGCTTTTGCAGTATCTGCTGACTCTGTTGAACAGCATAGGAGCATAAAATGGCGGACGTTCAGGAAAAGCCCTGCTGGTATATTCTGCATACCTATTCCGGCTACGAAATGATGGTTAAAGATTCGCTTTTAAGGTTGATTGAAAACAACAACCTGCAGGAGCATATCTTCGACGTTAAGATTCCTATGGAGCAGACCATAGAGGAAAAGAACGGCAAACGCAAGGTGGTTGAACGCAAACTTCTGCCCTGCTACGTGTTCATTAAGATGATATATTCCAACCAGCTCTGGTATCTCGTGACCAACACGCGCGGCGTAACGGGTTTCGTAGGGCCTCAGGGCAGACCTATCCCCATGAAAGAGGACGAGATAAGAAAGATGCGCCTTGAAGAGGTGGTCGTTGACGCCGACTTCGCCGTGGGCGACAGGGTCAATATAGACGCGGGACCTCTGGAAGGCTTCGACGGCGTTATAACCGAACTCAACGTCCCCTCGCAGAAGGCAAAGGTCAACATACAGATGTTCGGGCGTTCTACCGACGTCGAAGTGGAATTTATTCAGATAAAGAAGCTCGAAGCGTAACTGCGTTCGGGCGAGCGTAAAGATTTTCTTTACGGAGAACTTGTTTTAATTGTGGGAGAGTGGGTTAAATCTTTTATGGCCCATTCGTCAACACCACTTAGGAGGAATATTTATTATGGCAAAAAAGATTACCGCGGTAGTTAAATTGCAGCTTCCTGCCGGTAAAGCGACCCCCGCGCCCCCCGTTGGTTCAACGCTCGGTCCTCACGGTATCAACATACCCGGCTTTACCAAAGAATTCAACGCGAAGACCGCTTCGCAGGCAGGTCTCATCATTCCCTGCGTAGTTACCATCTATCAGGACAGAAGTTTCACGTTTATTCTTAAAACGCCCCCTACGCCCGTACTCATCAAGAAGGCGCTGGGACTTGAAACCGCTTCGGCGCGTCCCAACAGGGATAAGGTAGGCAAACTTACCAAGGCTCAGGTTGAAGAGATTGCAAAGACAAAGCTCCCCGACCTCAACTGCACCGATCTGGAAGCGGCTAAGAGCATGGTTAAGGGTACCGCTCGTTCTATGGGCGTAACCGTAGAAGAATAAGAAGGCTTAATTTAAGCTGAACGTGGGAGAGGGGAATAAAAAATTCAAGTCGACCCCCTCGAATGAACCACACGGAG
The DNA here is from genome assembly GCA_051884095.1 of Candidatus Coproplasma sp. Classification (GTDB taxonomy): domain Bacteria; phylum Bacillota; class Clostridia; order Christensenellales; family Borkfalkiaceae; genus Coproplasma. The sequence goes on along the minus strand of JBJEUZ010000059.1, from coordinate 7,463 downwards.
GATATTTTAATGAAAGTTGGCAAGAAATACGCGGAAAGCGTTAAATCATATGACCGTTTAAAGGCATACGACCTTACCGAAGCAGTAAACCTCGTGCTTTCGACCGCTAAGGCAAAGTTCGACGAAACGGTTGAGCTTCACGTACGTCTGGGCGTTGACCCCCGTCAGGCAGACCAGCAGGTCCGCGGCGTGCTCGTGCTCCCCAACGGTACCGGTAAGGACAAGAAGGTTCTGGTTATCGCAAAGGGCGAAAAGGCAGACCAGGCGCAGGCAGCAGGCGCAGATTACGTCGGTGCAGAAGAAATGATTCAGAAAATCCAGAAGGATAACTGGTTCGATTTCGACGTTATGATTACCACTCCCGATATGATGGGCGTAGTAGGCCGTATCGGTAGAATTCTCGGTCCTAAGGGCTTGATGCCCAACCCCAAGAGCGGCACGGTTACCATGGACGTAGTAAAGGCAGTTAAGGAAGTTAAAGCAGGTAAGGTTGAATACCGTTTGGATAAGACCGCCATCATTCACTGCCCCATCGGCAAAAAGAGCTTCGGCGCAGAAAAGATTGCCGAAAACTTCAACGCGCTTATGGACGCAATCGTCAAGGCTAAGCCCGCAACCGCAAAGGGTCAGTATATAAAGAGCGTAACGCTCACTTCAACAATGGGCCCCGGCGTTAAGGTTTACTTCAACAAGGGTTAATTTAAAAAATGCATTCAATTTCCTCCGAACATATATCGGGGGAAATTTTTTTGTTTATAAATCGTTAAAGTATAAACCCGCCGCGCGGAAAGATTTCCGCGCGGCGGGTTTAAATATGCGTTAATATGAAAGTTGAAACGGTTTATTACTTATCCTACGTCTTGTTCACTGCGTGCGCTCTCTTTCTGCGCTTTTTTTATCGCGTACATCATTTCGTCGGCGCGGCTTACCGCCGCGTTGATTTCTTTGTCGGATTCCTCGCGCGCAGAGTAGCCTAGCGCCACGGCGGGCATCTTTTGGTCGTCTTTGCGCAGTCTTTCTATTTCATCGTTAAATTTAAGGTTGAGCTGTTCAAGATTCTGCGTATTCTTTTTAATAATAACGCAAAATTCGTCGCCGCCTATACGGAAGCAGGAGCCGTGCTTTGCATAGACGCCGTGTATAACTGCGGCTATCTTTTGCAGACATTTATCTCCTGCAGAATGACCGTATTTGTCGTTCACGTGTTTGAAGTCGTTTACGTCGAAAAATACTATCGCCGAATTTACGGGCGCAGAGAGCAGGTTTATTTCGTAACACCTGCGGTTGAAAAGTCTGGTAAGCGAGTCAAGCCGCATAATCGCGTTGCCGTAGCGCATATACAAGATTAGGTTGCTCACGCTAATGCACAGATAGTCTATCCTTACGTCGCTTTCGAGCATCTGTATGATTATGCCTACGGCAATCAAAACGAGGGCGAACGTTTGCGTAACGTCTATACCGAAACGGTATTTTCTGTTTCCCATAATTATGCATATAAAGCAGTAAACTATGGAAATTATGAAGAACGCAACGTAAACCCAATAAAAATTTGCGCGGTGATATACGTTATTTGCATCGATAAAAAATATCCAGCCCGTCCAGAGCGAAATCGACTGAACGAGCACGTTTACCGAAACTACGGCTATCATACACCGCAAACCCTTCGCGTCGCCGTAGGCGTTCGCCGCGGCAAGTCCCGCAAAGGGCGTAAGGATAAATTCCAGATATTTTGCAGAGTAATGCAGTTGCGTAAGTCCGGACAACGCGCCGTCGGTTCTGACGCCCGTCCACTCGCAGACAGAAACTGCGGCAATCAGCAGGCACACCGTAATCATCCTTCTCTTTACTTCAGGCGAAATAATTCTGTTTATAAGTATGTCTGCAAAAGTTATGCACAGTATAATCAAAGTAAGTATCGTGGTCGCGTCGTAAAATTCAAACATAGCTTTATCTTGTGCGTCAATGCGCTCCGTTCAGGTTAAAATTCTAACACCGCAGGCAGCCGAAGTCAATTACGGAAGCTGTTTTACCGACTGCCCGCGTTAAATGTTCGCTATACACAAATTATTAAAAAGTCTTGCGATTTTTTAATCATACATAAAAAATATATCATAGGTAATACCTATATGTCAAGAAATTTATAGGTAACTCCTATATAATATATGGCGGTATGACAAGGAACGAAATCATACAGAGCCGTCTGGCGGAAGCCATAAGGCGTAGTGATTTGACGCAGACGGAAATAGCCAGGAGGCTGGGCGTAAAACAGCCTACGGTAGGGCAGTATATCTCCGGCAGGATAATGCCCTCTTTGGATACGTTTGCCGAATTATGCCTTATTCTTGAGGAAAACCCCGCCTATCTGTTGGGACTTACCGATTGACGGGGAATTTTTCGTTAAATTTTAAAAAATATAAAAAAACGTTTGACAAACGCTGATTATAAATATATAATAACCTAGTAAAAATTAATTCGCACCACAGACAGCAAGCGGAAACTTAAGTTTCCTTAATCTCTTGCCGAGGTATGAAGAATAAGTTGATTTAAAATAAGTCGGTTTATCCTTGCGCCTCGCGGTGCAAGGATTTTTGTTTAAATTTAACGGGAGGTAAAAAATTTGTCAGCTAACTTCGAAGCTAAAAAAGTAGTTGTTGAAGAGATTATCGAAAAGATAAAGGCTTCCAAATCGGTCGTGCTTGTAGATTACAACGCGCTCACCGTAAAGGAAGTATCCGAACTCCGCAACAAGTGTAAGCAGTCGAATTGCGAATACAAGGTATACAAAAACACCCTTGTACGCAAGGCAATGAACGAACTCGGCTATAATCAGTTCGACGCAGACCTCAACGGCCCTACGGCAATCACCTTCGGCGCGGACGAAACCGCGGCGGCTAAGGTAATGGTAGCGGCGGCTAAGGACTACGACGGAAAGATTAAGTTGAAGAGCGCTTTCGTTGACAACGCTTACGTTGATAAGGCGGGCGTACAGGCTCTTGCAACTATGCCTTCTAAGGAAGAACTCATTGCAAAAATGCTCGGCTCCATGCAGGCGCCCGTTGCAAACTTTGCGGGCGTGCTTTCCAACCTTTTGTCGGGAATCGTTCGCGTCATCAACGGCATCGCTCAGAGCAAAGAGGCTTAAAGGTATCTTTAAGACTGAACACGGGCGAGCGGTCGGCCTTTAACAGACGGCGCAAAATAATTTAAAAAAAATCAGGAGATTATAAAAATGGCAGACGTAAAGAAGTTTATCGAAGAAATCAAATCTATGACCGTTCTTGAGCTTAACGAACTCGTTAAGGCACTTGAAGAAGAATTCGGCGTAAGCGCAGCAGCTCCCGTAGCGGTTGCAGCAGCTCCCGCAGCAGGCGCAGCAGCTCCCGCAGCAGCAGTTGAAGAAAAGACCGAATTCAACATCGTTCTTAAGGACGCAGGCGCTAAGAAAATCGACGTTATCAAAGTCGTTCGCGCTTTCACCGGCCTTGGCCTTGTTGAAGCTAAGACTGCAGTTGAAAAGGGCGGCGTTCTTAAAGAGAACGTTGCTAAGGAAGAGGCAGACAAGATTATCGCTGACCTCAAGGCTGCAGGCGCAACCGCTGTTGCTGAATAATTTAAACAAAAAAATAATGCCGCGGACTTGTCCGCGGCATTTTTTATGTGAAAAATATGTGCTTGCCGCAGACGCGCGGCAAGCACATAACTTTTCAGGTCGCCGTATTTTACTTGTCGTTGATTTTAAGATTGTCTATCGGGTAATACTTCGCAAGCCCGCCCGAAGAGGTTTCGCGGTAGCTGTTCAATAAGTCCCTGCCCGTGTTGTACATTGTCTTTACAATCAAATCGAAGCTGATTTTGCGGGTGCTGGCAAGAAAGTTTGCAAGCGACAGCGCGTTAATAGCGCGCATTGCGGCGACGGCGTTGCGTTCTATGCAGGGTATCTGCACAAGCCCCGCTATGGGGTCGCAGGTCAGTCCCAGGTGGTGTTCCATAGCCACTTCCGCGGCGTATTCAATCTGACCTAGTCCCATTTCGAACAGCTCGGCAAGCGCGGCGGCAGCCATGGAGCAGGCTGAACCTATTTCCGCCTGACAGCCGCACTCCGCACCGCTTATCGAGGCGTTTTTCTTTATGATATCGCCGATAATTCCGCCCGTGGCTAGGGCGCGTACAATCTGTTCGTCGGAAAAACCGCGCGTATCCTGCATATATTTGAGGACGGACGGCACTACTCCGCAGCTTCCGCAGGTGGGCGCTGTGACTATAACCCCGCCCGAAGCGTTCTGCTCGCTTACGGCGAAGGCGTAGGAGCAGACCATTCTGTTTTCGCGCGTCTGCGCCGATTCGTCTATGTGCCGCTGGTTGTAAAGGTATTGCGCGCGCCTCTGCGTGCCCAGGCAGCCCGGCAGCACGCCCGAAGTGGTAAGACCTTCGTGTACGGAAGCCTTCATCTGTTCCCATACCTCTCTGAGATATTGAAACAGGCTTTCGCCCTCGCGCTCGTAGGCGTATTGCCAGATTCTTATGTTTTGCCTCTTGCAGTAATCGGAAATTTCCCTGTAAGTATTCAACTGATACACGCCGTCGTCGGCGCATGCAAAATCGCTTTCGCCGTCTATTTTAATAGAACCGCCGCCCAAGCTGTATACGCGTATCCCGCCCGTAAGATTGCCGCGAGTGAACGCGTTCAGATCCATAGTGTTCGGGTGGACGGGGCAGGGCGTCTGCGCGTCGAACAAAACCTCGCATTCTACAGGCGCCAACGTCTTTTTTATGACTTCGTCGGTGCCGTGTCCCTTACCGGTGAGCGCGAGCGAGCCGTATAGCGTCACTTTGAAGAAGTCTGCCTCAGGATAACGCTCCTTGATTATTTTCGCCGCGCGTTCGGGTCCCATTGTGTGCGAGCTCGAAGGTCCGCGACCTATTCTGTACAGTTCTTTCAGAGATTGCATAATTTTCGTCCTTTGGTGTAAGTCAGTTTCAATTATATCCCCGACCGCCGGCTTTGTCAACGTTTGAAAATAGTGTGAATACGAAACTGTCTCCTTGTAACGGGTCAAGCTGCCAGGCAATAAAGAAACTTGGTCAAGCGGTACGCTTGAATTTTTCGCTAGAACAATTAGTGATGGTGATAGTTTCGTCTAATGCCTTAAAATCGCTTGACGGCGGCAATAAATAAAAGTAAAATAGAATAGATTAATTGTTGAGTTCCGCCAATGCGGAACGCGTAAAGGAAAAAGATATGCGCAAAGTTATCAGGCGCGCCTGCCTTGCGGCGGCGCTTGCCGGCATAGTCGGGCTCGTTCCCGTGTTTGCCGGTTGTACTTCCAATCATCCCGAAGTGAAAATTACGGTTGAGTTTGCGGAAAAGGAATACGTCCTTGAATATAAGTTATACCGCAGTATGTACCCCCAGACGGTTCAACACTTTATCGAGCTTGCCGACGCGGGCTTCTATAATAATACCATAATTCACGACTACGATACGTCTTATTGGTACGGCGGCGGCTATTCTTACGACGAGGAGTCGTACGAAGTCGACTTTTCCGAAAAGGCAATGAGCGATTACCTTAAGACCAATTCCAAGGAGAAGGCTTATTACGAACTCTTCAAGAGCGGCGCCTTCACTCCCTCGGTATATAAGGACTACGTTAACGGCGAATATAAGGACGCTTTACCTACGGTAGTGGGCGAAGTGGGCGTAAATCACGTAATTCAGAACGGCAAACTTACGGGTGCCTACGGCGCGCTCAGAATGTACTACACAAACAAGACGACGGACGCGGTAGTCTATCTCAATAAGCCCAACAATGCCGATAAGATTATCTTTGAGGATTACAAAATTCACAGCGCAACCAGCTTGTTCTCCATTCAGATAAGCAATTCTACTTCTGCCGACAGCTCTTACTGCATTTTCGGTCAGCTCAAGGATTCAACCGTGCTCTCCGATTTGCAGAACGATATATCCACTTATATCTCCGACAGCTCGTACACGACCAGCACGTTCACCTCTAACGTGACCAAGCTGATGGTGGATTATTACGACGAATTGGTGGAGCCGCACGAAATAACCGAGACCTACACCACGACTGCGGAACCTATCATAATCAAGACCGTAAAGGTAACAAAGTATTAATTCAAGATATGTTTAACGCCCGACTGCGCACGCAGTCGGGCGTTAATTTATTTATACACCCGCAGAATAGCAAGCACGGTCGGGCGTAATTTCGTCAGTGCGCTACGGCGAGGTCATTCCGCTTCGTAAACGTTTTCAATCAGTCCGTTCTGCATCTCCACGGCATAATATTTCACATCGAACAGGTTTTTGCCCCTTGGGTAAACCAGCCCCGCGGCGTTAATCTCGCCGTGGTCTGCATAAAATTTTGCGGGCGGAAGGGTGACGGCGGTAAAGTCGCCCAAAAATTCCGGCAACAGGTCCGCCTTCGCCTTCAGTTCCTCGCCCAGATATTTTTTATAGTCCGCGCGGGCGAGCACACTCTCAAAAAAGGCGAAGTGCAAAACGCTTTCGTCGGGCGGGCGGCTCTCCTCGGCTCGGCTGTCCGCAAGGCTCAGCTTTTCCCCGTCGCTCTTAAAGCTGCATACCGCCTTAATGCACGCGCAGGTAGGGTATTTTACGGTTAATTCCAGCATATCTCCGCACGAATAGCTTTCGGCAGGACTTAAAAGAGCAAGTTTGCCGTGCTCGGAAACCGCTGCAAGACAGTCCTTTGCCTTTACAATCAAAAAGGGCTTTCCGCCTATAGTCTCCTCGCGGAAAACGCTTTCCGCAAATGCGTTATCCAAATCGTACAGCTCGAAGCTCTCCCCCTCGCAGCACAGCTGAACGCCGCCCTGCGAATACAGCGTGACAAGGTTAGAACAAAACCGCGTCTGCCATATAACCTTAAGCGCCCCGTCCTTGGGCGGGAATTTTCTGGCGTAAATAAGCGCGTCGCCGTCCATCAGGTATACGTCCACGCAGTCCGGCGGACGGGCGAAAAAATCCTCGTCCAGCATAAAGTTGAGCGGTTGGGAGTTGTCGGCGGGGATAATTTCCGCCAGCACCTTGTCGCAGGCGTCTATTTCCGCTCTGCGTTCAAACAGATCTATAAACCCGGCAAAACAGCCGTTGAGTCTGAGCGCGGCGCGCACACAGGATAAAAAATAAATAGTCACGCTATTATAAAATGTATAAGTGCAGTTTTTTATGTCAATAAATTTTTCCGTAAGGCAAAACCTTAAAGGAGGAAGTTATGAACAAGATAAACGGCTATACCAAAGAGGAGGCGGAAAGTTTAGTAAAATACGTTTGCGAAGGCAAGGGTCAGGGCAAAACCTTAACCCGCATCTTCGACGAGTACGCAAAGCGCACGGGCAGGGCGAGGGGAAGCGTAAGGAACTACTATTACGCCCTGTTGAAGAGCTCCGACGACGATAGAGTAAAGGAGTTGCTTTCGGGCACCGAG
>JBJEUZ010000058.1:0-3448 GCA_051884095.1 Candidatus Coproplasma sp. | reverse complement strand
AGCTTCCCGCGCGTAAGGAAGAAGTAGAACATGCGGAAGAAGAGGGCGTCAAGTTTGAATTGTTGCGCAACCCCGTAGAGATACTCGGCTACAATAACCCCGACGACAGGCGCGACCCCAAAAACGGATTTGTTACCGGTATGAAGGTGATAAAGTGCGAGTTGGGAGAACCCGACGAAAAGGGCAGGCGCAGACCCGTAGAGGTTGCCGGCAGCGAATACGTTATAGACGTAGACTGCGTGATTATGGCTATCGGAACCAGTCCCAATCCTCTCATAAAGAGTACGACTGCTGGTCTTGAAGTAAACAAGCACGGCGGAATTATCGTTGAAGAGAGCACAGGCAAGACCTCGAAAGAGGGCGTGTATGCTGGCGGCGACGCGGTAACCGGCGCGGCAACCGTAATTCTTGCCATGGGTGCAGGAAAGACTGCGGCAAAGGCAATAGACGAATATATTACTTCAAAGAATTAATATACCGTATATTTAATAAAAACTGATTTTACGTTGGTTTTTGAAAAAATATGACTTTAAGTTACATGCGGCGCGTATTTTACGCGCCGCATGCTTATAGATAATTTGTATTTGCTTTGAATAAAAAATTAAAATAGAGGTAGAATAAAACTGTGATTGTCTATGACGAAATATTCGAATCTTTCAGCGAGTCCGAAAGAATAAACGTATATACCGACGGTAAGTGTAAAACGTACGAATCCGACAGCTCGGGTTATAATGATATTATTTCGGTTTGGGATGATATGACCGAAGGCGCGCGGCAAATGCCGGCTTACGGAGTAAGCCTAAACGTAGAAACGGAAAAAGCGATAAAAAACGGATTGTGGCTCGAATTCATATTTTTGCAGCCGTGCGAGTGTGCGGGAATGAATTTTGAAAAGCTGCTTGTAGAGGTGCAGAGTGAGTATTCCGGTTTTAACGTTATACGTTACAATTTAACTTACGGATACGACGGAAGATGTTATTACATTGACCTGATTGGCAAAAATATGTCAAAATTATACGATTATTTGTCTAATATATAAGTTTTACAAAGTACTATGTGACGTATAATAACCATATTATGCAAAAAAATAACGCGCGGTTGACTTGTCGCGCGTTATTTTTTAGTTCTACTTTTCTTCAATCGATTTTTTATAGGCCGTAATAGCTTTCGACAACTGATCGGGACAGGAGGTGTTGTTTCGGCACATTATGCCCGACAGAAGTTTTTCAACTTCGTCTATATCTCTGCCTTCGACAAGTTTGCCTATTCCCTGCAGATTTCCGCCGCAACCTCCGATAAATTTAACTTTGTGTAACTTGTTCTCTTCGTCAACTTCAAAATAAATCTGCCTGGAACAGGTTCCGTTAGTGTGATATACGAACATAAATCCTCCTTATCAGTCGCAAAGATTTTCGTAGATAACCGAATACACGTCTGCGGCTTTTTCTTCCCATTTTTTATAAATTTTATTCGCCGTCTTTCTGTCGGGTACGACGAATTTGAGCTCCATAAGAGGTTGTACCGGCGCAAGTATCTTTAAAAATACAGTGTAAGTGCCGTCCTTATTCTGGTAGTAGTCAGAGCGACATTCCTGTCTGTTTTTATACTTTGCGCTGTTTTTCTTTACAAAAAGCGAAATCTCTTCACGCACGCTTTTTGGTATGTTGATATAAAAATTCGCCAGTGTCTCCCTGCCGTCAGGCGTAATCGTATATAGAGCGTCCTCGTCGTTGTTTACAACGCAAATAAAGTTGTCGTCCAACAGTTTATGGATGATATTGACGCAGTCCATGTACCCCATCCACTCGTTTGAGGAGGTACACATATCGACAATGGTTCTCTCGGACAGCGCGCTTTCCATCTTATCGAAAACGAACAGAATTTTTAATTTATTGATTGATGTTTCGCCTGATTTAATCATATCTTAACGTAAAAAATTTTAAAGCGTCAAACGGCTTAATTTAATTAAACAATAGCGTAATTTTACGCAATGAGCCCGTCAACGATATATTTATGTATTCTAGATTATACATAAAACTTTTTATAAAATCAAGATATTTGCCTTAAAAATATTTATTTTTGTTTTTTGTTGTGATATAATTTATATAAATAATTAATTTGGTGCGATTATGGAAGACGTAAGGGCGGAAGTTTCAGATTTTTTGAATAAATGTGAAGAGCTTAAAAGCTGTAAATTCATTATGGCTACAACCAAGATTAAGGATTTGTTGAAATCCATTGTCAACAGCCGCGCTCTGTACGAGCTGTTTACCTCGGCTTCGACGGGTTTCGATTATCCTGCGGCAAAATCTGCGTGTCTTGTCGAAGTTTCAGACGGAATTTCAAACCGCGGCGTAGTAATGCTCCCCGAATCTGTAACAGACAGGATTGCTTTTATTTTCTGCCTTTTGGTTGAATTTGACCGCGATACAATTAATTTTAATTGGTTTTTACAAAAATATTTTGCGGACGACGGCAGCTTTTACGGCAGTTATTTTTCTTTCTGCGAATATATTATCAACAGCTTGGAACAGGCAATAAGGGGAATATTTAAAAAGGAACTTGAAAGTTTTTCTCAACAGCCTCAGGCAGATACGGTTATTGATGAGCCTTCTCAGATTTTGCCTGACGGTAAAATACCGCAGTTGCTTTCTACCATATCTCTTCTTATAGCTCAGGAAAAGCAGTTTATTTTAGAGAGTGCCGTACCCGACGACGATAAAGAAGCGGGCTACAGAATGCTTTCTGAAATACTTACAGCTCTTAAAAATCAGAACGTCGATACGGCAAACGCGCTTGTCTGCGGATATAATTACTATATTCTATATAATAACTGTATCAGCGACGGCGTCCAGACTTTATTTGAAAAAATAGAAGAATACGAGAGTGCGCTATGAAAACCGAAGAGAAAAAAATAAGATCTACCAGAATTTACGACGGAAAAATTCTAGCGCTTGACGTAGACGAGGTGGAGCTTCCCGACGGGAAACCGGCAAAGCGCGAATGTGTAAGACATTCAGGCGGTGCCGCCGCGCTGTTTATAAAAGACGGCAGGATTGCGCTGGTCAAACAGTTCCGCTATTTGTACGGTAAAGAAATTTACGAAATTCCCGCAGGTAAGCTGAATCAAGGCGAGGACCCAAAGGTTTCCGCGCTTCGCGAGCTAGAAGAGGAAACAGGTTACAGAGCCTCTGACGCTCGGCTTTTCGCCGTAATTTATCCCACGCCCGGTTACACCGACGAGATTATACACGTTTATTTTGTCGAAGACGCCGAGTACGTAGGCAATCGCCTTGACGAGGGTGAATTTTTAAACTGCTATTTTATTGATATTAAAGAGGTTGAAAAGATGATTGACGGCGGTGAAATTACCGATTCCAAGACGATTGTAGCGGTTTATAAATATTTGCTGGGTAAATAAACTTATTGTTAAAATAAAGATTAAAGG
>JBJEUZ010000057.1:0-3478 GCA_051884095.1 Candidatus Coproplasma sp. | reverse complement strand
CGTTCGACACCATCTTCGCCGAGGGGCAAAGGCGGTATATCGAAAGTCTTTCGTCCTACGCCCGGCAGTTCCTGGGTCAGATGGAAAAGCCCGACGTCGAGCTTATAGACGGGCTCTCTCCCGCTATATCCATAGACCAGAAGACCACCTCGCACAATCCCCGTTCAACCGTGGGCACGGTTACGGAGATTTACGACTATTTCCGTCTGCTCTTTGCAAGGGTAGGCGTGCCCCATTGCCCGGTTTGCGGCAGGGAAATACGCAAGCAGTCGGTAGACGAAATCGCCGACCGCGTTATGCTCATGCCGTCGGGCAGTAAAATTATGGTTGAAGCCCCCGTCGTGCGCGGCAAAAAGGGCGAGTTCGTAAAGGAGCTCGCCTCCTACAAAAAGAGCGGCTACGGCAGGGTAAAAATCGACGGCTCGGTATACGATTTGCAGGAAGAAATTCACCTCGAAAAGAATATCCGCCACAATATATCGGTAATAATCGACAGGCTTGTCGTCAAGGACGGCATCTTAAAGCGCCTTACCGACAGCCTTGAAAGCGCGCTAAATCTTGCGAACGGGCTGGTTATAATCGACAGTGACGGCAAGGAAGAGCTGTATTCTTCCAACTACGCCTGCCCCGATTGCGGCGTTTCGATAGAGGAGATAGAGCCGCGCCTGTTCTCGTTCAACACCCCTTGGGGCGCCTGCCCGGAATGTTCGGGACTGGGCTTCAAACAGACCATAGACCCAGACTTAATCTGCCCCGACAAGACCAAGACCTTGCGCGAGGGCGCAATTAAGATAAGCGGCTGGAACCTCGATTCCTCCGCTATGACGCAGATGTATTTAAACTCTCTCTCCAAGGTTTACGGCTTTTCTCTCGACGTCCCCGTCAAGGACCTGCCCGAGGGAATTTACGATATGCTTATGTGGGGCAACGGGGGAGAAAAGATAGAGCTTTCCTACAACGCCTACCGCTTTTCGGGCAGCTACAAGACGGCTTGGGAAGGCTTTGCAGCCAACCTTCAACGCCGCTACAACCAGACCCAGTCCGACAGCGTAAAGTGGGATATAGAGCGCTACATGCGCACCTCCGACTGCCCTTGCTGTCACGGCAAAAGGCTCAAAAAGGAAGCCCTGGCAGTCACCGTCGGCGGCAAAAATATCGCCGAGGTGTGCGATATGTCGATAGACGACTTAAAGGCGTTTTCCGACTTTTCCTTCTTCAACAAGACCGAACATCTCATTGCCGACAGCATAATCAAGGAAATAGACAACCGCATCAGCTTTCTTGAAAACGTAGGGCTGGGCTATCTCACGCTCTCGCGCAGCGCGGCAACCCTTTCGGGCGGCGAAAGCCAGCGAATCCGCCTCGCCACTCAGATAGGCAGCGCGCTTACGGGCGTTCTGTATATCCTTGACGAGCCGTCTATCGGGCTCCATCAGCGCGACAACGAAAAGCTGTTGAAATCCCTTCAGGGTCTGCGCGATTTGGGTAACACCTTGATAGTTGTCGAGCACGACGAGGACACCATTCGCGCTGCCGACTATATCGTGGATATCGGACCCAAGGCGGGCGTGCACGGCGGCGAAGTGGTAGCGTGCGGCACGCAGGAAGATATAATGAATCAGCCGCTCTCCATCACGGGCGACTTTCTCGCCGGCAGAAGAAGGATAGAAGTCCCCGCCTTCCGCGCAAAGCCCGACGGCAGATGGCTCAAGGTTTTCGGCTGTAAGCAGAACAACTTAAAGAATATCGACCTGTCGATACCCGTCGGCTTAATCACCGCTGTAACCGGCGTTTCGGGTAGCGGCAAGTCCAGCTTCGTCAACGAAATAGTCTATCCATACCTTGCCAACACGCTCAACGGCGCTCGCCGTCAGCTAGGAAAAGCGGATAGGTTCGAAGGAATCGAGTATTTCGACAAGGTAATCGCAATCGACCAACAGCCGATTGGCAGAACGCCACGTTCCAACCCTGCAACCTATACGGGCGTGTTCACGCAGATACGCGACCTGTTCGCCGCCACTCCCGACGCAAAGGAGAGGGGTTATAAGTCGGGCAGGTTCTCGTTCAACGTTGCAGGCGGCAGGTGCGAACACTGTCAGGGCGACGGCATTTTGCAGATAGCAATGCACTTTCTGCCCGATATCTTCGTCCCGTGCGAAGTCTGCGGCGGCAAGCGCTACAACCGCGAAACGCTGGAGGTCAGGTATAAGGGCAAGTCAATCTCCGACGTGTTGGAAATGACCTGCGAGGAAGCCTGCGAATTTTTCGCGCCCGTATCGTCAATCTATACCAAGCTAAAAACCCTGTGCGACGTCGGCTTGGGCTATATCAAGCTGGGACAGAGCGCAACCACCCTTTCGGGCGGCGAGGCGCAGAGGGTCAAGCTCGCCACCGAGCTTTCAAAGCGTTCAACCGGCAAAACCTTCTATATCTTAGACGAACCCACCACGGGCTTGCACAGCTACGACGTGGATAAGCTGGTAAAGATTATGGCAAGGCTCAGAGAGGGCGGCAACACCGTGCTGGTTATCGAGCATAACCTTGACGTAATTAAGACCGCCGACTACGTTATAGACCTCGGTCCCGAGGGCGGCGATAAGGGCGGAACGCTGGTCGCCTGCGGCTCGCCCGAAGAGATTGCCGGGTGCGAAAACAGCTATACGGGTCAGTTTCTTAAAAAAATTCTCAAATAAATTGCGGTAAAAATATAATAAAGCGGTAAAATTATAATAACCCTGCGCGGAGGCAAAAGTTTTTGCCTCCGCGCAGGGTTTCTTTAAAAAATTTTCACTAAAAGGGTTGAAAAGAAATTAAGTTTGTGTTACACTAAAAATTGCCAAACAATTTCATTCCCGTAAACGGTATTTTTTTATACGTTTGTGTAATTCTAATGATAGGCATTTTTGTATCCTATTTTTCTGAGAATTGTACAAGCGTAATTACCGTTTACAAAAAATAAAGAAATTGTTTGGCGACGTTAGGGTACATTATGCGGGCGACCTTAACGGTCGCCCTTATTTTTTGCCCGTAAAAACTGTGGAGGAAAGTATGAAAAAGAAACTACTGTTAGTATTGTTGTCAATAATTTCAGCCCTCGCGATAGCATTCGGTATTACCGGATGTGCGGACGGTTCCGAAAACAGTACTGAAAACAAATGGGGAAACGTCTTTACAATCGAAGCCGCCTATGCCGAAGCAACCGACCTTGGCTATAGCGGCTCGCTGGAAGAATTTATAAAAAGCATTTCGGGTAAAGACGGTACGAACGGAGCTAACGGTGCAGACGGCATAGGTATTTCAACTATCGAAATAGTCTCCGAAAGTCTTGTTCTAACTCTTACGGACGGAACTGCAATAAATCTCGGTAACGTAAAGGGTGAAAAGGGCGATGACGGCGTTTCTCCTACACTCCGCATAAATACCTCCGATAATACTTGGGAAGTATCCTATGACGGCGGAAACAACTGGCTTTCTCTGG
>JBJEUZ010000056.1:0-3479 GCA_051884095.1 Candidatus Coproplasma sp. | reverse complement strand
TAAGGTATATTTTAAGGGGTACAATCTCGCATGGATAACAACAATAACGACGAAAAGGTAATCAATATCGGCGACCTTTTCAGATATTTGTGGAAGAATATCATTCTCTTTTCGGCAGTTTTTGTAGGCGTGCTGGTTGTCGGTTTGGTTTATTCTTTTGCAATAATTAAACCTGAATACAAGTCTTCTGCAACGTTCGTAGTAGCCGTAAGAGAGGAAAGCAGCGGGTCCTCCTCCAATCAGAACATCGACTACGTCAATTCGTTCCGTATTATCGAAACGGTTGCCTCCCTCGTCAAGGAAGATATAGTTCTCGGTTCCGTTGCGGAAGAATACGGTGTCAGCAAGAGCAGCTTGTCGGGAATGGTTACGGTTACGTATGCGGATATGAACTATCTCGTCTCTGTAAGCGTAAAAAATCACGACAAAGTCAAGGCAATGAATATTGCCAATTCGTTGGTCGCTCAGCTTATTTCCGTTACGGAAAACGTGCAGGGTCTTAATTTCCTTGAGGGCACGGTAACGCAGACTTCTAAAGCAGAGGAAGGCGTATATGCAAGCCCCAACAAAATGATGTGCATACTCGTATCCTTTGTCGCGGGTGTGTGCGTTGCTTGCGCCGTCGTTGCCATAAAGGACGTGGCTTCCACAAAGTTCAGGAACAGAAAGGAAGTCGAATCCCGTCTTAATGCCAAAGTATTGGGTTATTTCCCTATTGATAAGAAGTACGACAAAAATGGCAAGAAAAAGAGCGGAAGGTCTGTAGAAAAAGCGGTGCTTTTAAAGCGCGATTTAAAGCATTACGAGCCTTATACTTTCCTGTTCGTCAATATAAAATATTCCGACCTCGAAAACCCCAATAAGGCTATTATGGTTACTTCGTCTCACGAGGATGAAATGAAGAGTACGATAGCCTGCAACCTTGCGGCTTGCATTGCTTATAACGGTCAAAAGGTAGTAATCGTTGATTTGGATATGCGTAAACCCGTCGTACATAAGGTGTTCAACGTTTCGGGCGAAACGGGACTTGTAGATTTGTTTGACGGCGCTTGCGAGCTCAAGGATATAGTCAAGCACACCGAATACGGCGTCGACGTCATCACTTCGGGCAAGAAGATAATCAACCCCATGGCTATTATCCGTCATAAGTCTTTATCGGAATTAATAAATAAACTTAAACGCGAGTACGATTATGTAATTATTGACACAGCGCCCGTGCTGGCTTGCTCCGATGCGGCGTCAATCGCGCCCCTGTGCGACGGCGTATTATTTAACGTTGCTATGAGCGACGTGCGCAAGAAGGAAGCGGAAACGGCGATTTCCGCCCTCAAAACGGCAGGAGCAAAGATAATCGGCATAAACGTAACCAAGGGCACGGAAAGTAAAGTAGACGGCGGATATTACGGCGGATACGGTTATTACTACGCTAACGGTTATACAACTCCCGAGGTCGTAGACGAAGCTGCCGCCGCAGACGAGAGTTAATCTGATGATTGATATTCACAGCCACATATTGCCGTGCGTAGACGACGGTTCAAATAGCTTGGAGACCTCGCGAAAACTGCTACTGCAGTACGCCTCTCAGGGCGTTGATCGCGCAATATGTACGCCCCATCAAAATAAAATTTTGCGTCGCGCCGATATTCTTCGGCGCGAATTTGATAAATTTTCGGCAGCCGTTGCGGACCTCCCCGTCCGAGTCTATCTAGGTGCCGAAATTTTGTATTATTCCGGAATGGTAAACGATATCGCAAAGGGCGAGCTCTTAACGTTGGGCGGCTCCGAATACGTTCTCGTTGAATTTCCTGTCATGATTAGCGGCGAGGATTTACAGGATGCCGTGTACGAACTTATTCTCGCTAAATACGTTCCGATTATCGCGCATATCGAGCGGTATTCAATGCTTATAAAGGAAGATTATGCCGCCGTCAGAAACGCGGGCGCGCTCATTCAGATTAACGCTGCCGCGTTCAACGGCAGAGATACTGCAAAGACCGCCAAATATCTCTTAAAGAACGGACTTGTAGATTTCATTGCGTCCGACTGTCACGACTTAAAACACCGTGACGTGAATTTTGCGGCAGCAAAGGAATACGTGGCAAAAAAGTTCCCCGAACAGTTCGACAGACTTTTTATAAATCTTTAATTTAAAATTTACCCCCCGATATACTTTTTTTTAATTTTTTTTGAAAAAATTCGTTGCGGCATATATCAGGGGTAATTTTTTTTAGGTGCCGCATATGTGCCGTTTATTTTACTTATACCTTGCGAATGCGGTCGATGAATTGCTTAAAATGTCAAAAAAGTTCGTTGACAATTTTTATCCTCTGTGATAGACTATATAATAGTTAAGATATAGTACGATATCAATTCTAAAAGGAGGCGCAATATGACCGCTTGGATATTTCCCGCATTTATATTATTCATATTTTTAGTTGTTATTGCGCTCTTCCTGCGCTATAAAAATATTGAAGATATTAAAACCCGCGTTCGCAAAATAGGTACGCGTTTTTTATCTGTTTCGGCGTTTTTATGCTTGGGTATAGTGTTGTTAATATCCACGTTCACATACGCCAGCGAGTTTTTTACCTCTGTTCTCTCCGCTGATTTTATTGCCGACGGTAGATTGATACTCAAGGTGCTATTCGGCTCCGAATCGGTGTTTACCTCCCTGCAGATGCTTGGCGCTTTATCGCTGTTTTTATTCAGCTTTGCGTCCTTTGCATTCTGTATATGTTTCGTTCGCTTCTTCCTTATTCGCAATTTCTACGACAATAAAAACGGTCTTGAAGATTGCTCTGAAGAAGCTGAGATTGTGCCTGACCGTCTTTCGACCAGGCGCTTTGCGTTACTTTCCAGATATTTGCTTTAAAACTGAATAGACCCGCGCAAGTCGCGGGCGTTTGGCGTACTTAAATTTTTGGGTTATTATGTCGATTTGCGTCGACATAGCTTTATGCAAAGCCTGTAATTTTGGGTGCGCTTTTTAATTTGCGCGCGTGTGCGCACGCGTATATACGCGTATGTACGCGTCAAGGATGTTTTCAGCATATGGCAGGTAAGATTTAAGCTCTTAGTTAAACGCCAGAAATTTACAGCGGCGTTAACACGGATTTCACACGGCTTACTTCCCGTTTACCGCATAATGCGGTATAATCGATAGAAAGAGTATTTGCTATATCCTCAGAAAGGAGGTAGATTATGAAAATTGAACAAATTAATAATGAGAGCGTGTCGACGGCTTATTGCATAGACGGTACGGCGGCGATAGATACAAATGCAAAGATAATTGAAAGTTCAAATGAAAAAACTTATACGGATAAAGAGATGGATAAAAATCAGACTGGAAATAAAACTAAAAATAAAAACGGATTCCGTTACGGGGCGTATCTTTTCGTCAAGCGCGCGTTCGATATAATTTCGTCCGGACTTGTGCTTATAATATTTTCGTGGCTGATATTAATCTGTATGCTTATTAA
>JBJEUZ010000055.1:0-3483 GCA_051884095.1 Candidatus Coproplasma sp. | reverse complement strand
AGCTCTGTCACGGTAGGGCTTTATAAAGGGATAACGCGCCATATTCGCCTTGGCAATCTTTTCGTTGTCCGTACCCGCAAGTCCGTCGGGGTCGTCAGAATCAAGCCATAAAAGACAAGGCAGTTTGTCCGCTCTGTACTCCCACTCCGCCTTTTCTATTTCCGTAAATTCAGACATAGTCTCAAGCGAACGGTAAACCATATTCAACTTGGTTACGGGCATATGCGACCATCTTACCGTTACTCGCCTTGCGCCCGCCTTGTAGCACTCCTCCGTAACGAGAGTTACGAATTCGGGCTGGTCAAGCTCGCATTGAATGATTACGTCCTGACCTTTATTTACGTTCAGTCCGCACTTTACGATAAGTTCGGCGTATTTTTTTAATCTTTGCTGTTCCATAGTATTATTTTAACCCCTTTTGTCTTGATTCTTTATCCAACTGATACGCAACGGCAACAAGCTGTTCCTCGGAAGCGTTCGGATTTTCGCGCATAAACCAACTCATATCTTCCAACTCGTCGTCGGTATCGAGAAGATATAGAATATTTATCATACTTTCTTTTCCTACGCCCCTGTTTTTAAGTGCAAAACCCAAAAGTTTTTGTTTATCGTTAAGCTCCATAAAGAACCGCCTTAATTTATTGATATAATTTTATCACTTTATAAAAATTTTGTAAAGCGTAAGCACACAATAAGTATGTTATATCTTTTTTGTTTTTTTACAGGCTACTATTGAATTATTAGTTTTAAGTGTTATAATATAATCAAACACTTAGTTTTACGGAGGATTATCTTGGCAGAATTTTATCAGTTGATATCGCGTTATTTTGACCTTGTTGTAGAGTATCTCATTCTGATTGTGGAGTTTATAGGCATAATAATTTTGATGTATGCTATAATTTCCGCCGTAATCGGATTATTCAAAAGACAGGAGCACGTCCGTCTTAAGCTTGCCGAAGGCATTGCTCTCGCTCTGGAATTCAAAATCGGCGGCGAGCTTTTGCGTACGGTAATTGTCCGCGAATGGAACGAGCTGTTGATTTTGGGCGCGATAATTATTCTGCGCGCCGCTCTTACCTTCCTTATTCAATGGGAAATCAAAATCGAGCGAGGTAACGGCAGACTTTCTGACTCGCAACTGAGCGATATTAAGACTCCGCTCACTCAGGATTTGGGTAAAAAGAAAATTTCAAAGCAGACAAATCAACAATCTGAAGATAAATAATTAGAAACGACCCGAACTTTTATAAGTAGTTCTGGTCGTTAAATTTAATATACATAACGTGGACTAAAGTCTAAAAAACTTTTTGCTAAATAAAGAGCGCTAAACCTTGTTCATAAGTTTAATCGGAAATATGCGTTTCAATCAGAGCTTTGATTTTTGCAAAGCTGTTTCTTTATCACCAAACGTAATTATATCCGATATAAGCGCATCAATTTCCATCATTTTCTCTTTAAAAATCGGGAAATCACATAAAACGTATTGAGCAAAATCAAGTTTGACAGGTTTTGTTGAAGTCAATGCAAAAATTGTAAATGAATCCTCGTTTATCTCTGCACTAAAACCCTTTATTTCGTCCAGACCCATTACGCCTTCTTCGCGCATCTTGTCTAAAACAATGCGGGCTAGTTCTATATAATATTGAGCAATTATCTCCTCTGTTCCCTCTTCAATTTTAGGTTCATCGCCTTGTGGAGCGATAGCGGAAATTTTTCCAACGGCGCGCAAAAAAACTTCTGGGTCGTCAAGGTATTTCTTCAGTTTATTCTTTTCTGCTCTCGTAACGCTTCCTGGCGCAGCTTGTACTTTTTTCAGCAATTCGGCGACTTCGTCAATGTTCACGTCTTTTTTCATAGTAAGCTCCATTAATGTCGACTGAATTATACCATATAAGCTGAAGAAAAACAATAAAAACCACAAAAAAATCCGAACGCGCCGCCATCAAAATTCGGGTTTGCGTTCGGATTAATTTACTGGCGCGCCAATAAGGACGTAAATTGAACACTTTCAGTTTACGTCCTTTTTCATATAATAAAGCCTTATTGTTTCTTTGCGTAAAAATTAAACTTATAATTTTATTATACTTGTCGCAATATTAGTTTGAAAAGCTTTATCGTGTTCGACAAAAATCATTGTAGGTTGAAATTCCTTCAATAAATTTTCAATTTGAATACGCGAATATATGTCGATATAGTTCAAAGGCTCGTCCCAAACATATAAATGTGCTTGTTCACAAAGACTTTTTGCAATTAAAACCTTTTTCTTCTGCCCGCCAGAAAAATTTGACATATCCTTTTCATATTGTTGCTTGTCAAACCCCATTTTGTGAAGAATGGCTTTAAATAAGCTTTCGTTAATATTTTGCGAAAAGGCAAATTGAGAAAGTGTTCCCTGTAAATGAGAAGTATCTTGCGGAACATATGAAATTGTTATATCTGAGCCTATGTTAACTACGCCTGTATGCTCTATCGACAATCCGCACAACAGCTTTAACAAACTGCTTTTACCGCTACCATTTTTTCCTTCAATGGCAATTCTTTCCCCACGCTTTATCTCAAAGGTTACGGGTAAGCAAACGCACTTACCATCATAATAAGGTACAACCGAAGAAAAAGATGCAAGCCGTTCAGCGCGATAAGTCAGCGGAAAAATTTTAAGACTGCTTTCAATTTCAGTGTTGGTAAGCAGATTTGCTTTTTGTTGTATCTCTCTTTGTTGTCTTGCCTCTACAACTTTTGCGCGTTTCATCATTTTGGCAGACTTATGCCCTACGTAGCCCTTATCGTCGGCACCTATTTTAGAAGCTTCTACCTTATCAGCCCAATTTGCTGTTTGCTTCGCAGTTTCTTGCAATCGTTGAATATCGGTTTGCAATCGGCTATATTGTCTGCGTTCAAAATCTTGTTGCCGTTTAAAATTTGTCATAAAGGTAGTAAAATTACCACTTTGCACCTCTATATTTGCACGATTGAGCGATAGAATATGGTCAATACAACCGTCTAAAAAACACCTATCGTGTGATACCAATATAAAACTCTTTTTCTTTCTCAAATAAGCCGATAGTAGTTGCCTCGCCTGTTTATCCAAATGGTTTGTAGGCTCGTCTATTAGTAAATAATGTCCCTCGTTAAGAAAAAGTGCCGCAAGCAGAACTTTGGTTTGTTCACCGTTAGATAAAGTTATGAACGGTCTGTATAAACAATCGTAATTCACTTCAAGATAAGATAATTCACGCATAATCTGCCAATCTTCGGCTAACGGGCAAACCTCTCGCACTACATCTTCCGTTAAGGCGTTTTTATCTCGCACCAAATACGGAAAATAATCAAACCGAACAGACGAAATTATTTTTCAGCTATATTCGAATTTGCCTTGCAAAATATTAAGAAAGGTCGTTTTACCTCTACCGTTTCTTCCTATAAAACCTAATTTCCAATCTGTATCAATTTGAAAATTATCGTTTTCAAATACGTTGTCATAAC
>JBJEUZ010000054.1:0-3510 GCA_051884095.1 Candidatus Coproplasma sp. | reverse complement strand
GACAGGGAGGGAATCTACCTCGATAAGCCCGGATACGAAAAGGGCGCTTATCAGTCGGTGGACAGTCCCTATCGCAAGTACTTCAAGTTCAATCATCCCAATTCTCCCACAAGCACGTACGAGGGCTGGTGGGGGGTTATAACCCTTCCCAAGCTCAACTACGAAAAGAGCGAAGAGCTGTGCAAATATATCTACGACACGGGCGCCAAGTGGGTTTCCGCTCCTTACAGTGCGGACGGCTGGCGGCTTGACGTGGGCGCAGATTTAGGTCACAGCGAAAAATTTAATCACAAATTCTGGCAGGACTTCCGCGAAAGAGTAAAGGAAGCCAACCCCCGTGCGTTTATCTTTGCCGAGCACTACGGCGACCCTTCCGCATGGTTTAACGGCAAGGAGTGGGATTCGGTTATGAATTACGACGCGTTTATGGAGCCCGTTACCTGGTTTCTTACGGGTATGGAAAAGCACAGTCAGTACTTTGACGACGGCAAGCTCAACAACGGAAAGGTATTCTTTGATACCATGTTCCGCAATATGGCGCGCTTCCCCCGTCCGTCGTTGGACAGCGCTATAAATCAGCTCTCCAATCACGACCATTCCCGCTTCCTCACGCGTACCAACCGCACGCCGGGCACCTTGAAGGGCTCGGGCGGCGAGGCGGCGAGCTACGGCATCGACGAGCGTGTAATGAAACTTGCAATACTCATTCAGATGACCTGGCCGGGCAGTCCTACGCTCTACTACGGCGACGAAGCGGGTCAGGTGGGCTGGACCGACCCCGATTGCCGCAGAACTTACCCTTGGGGACACGAAAATAAGGACATCTTAGAGGTTTATAAGAGCGCAATAGCACTCAGAAAGAAAGTTCACTGCCTTAAAACCGGCTCATTGAAGGAGCTCGATTCGGGCAACGGATATATCGTATACGGCAGGTTCGATACTGTGGACTGCGCCGTAGTCGTCATAAACAATTCCGACCAGGAAATATCGCTCTCCGTACCCGTATGGGAAATGGGCGTAACCTTGGACAACAGGCTGGCGCTTCAGTACTGCGTAGGGTTTGAAAACGCCATGCCCGAACACATTCGCGAAGTTAAGTTCGGCAGAATGTTCATAACCGTTCCGCCCAAGAGCGGCTGCGTCTACGGCAAGAATTGGGAGAGCAAGAGGAACTTAAAGTACGCATTCGGTATATCCGACGGCGCTCGTAAAATTCAGTAAATCCGCTCTCCGCGTCAGCGGCGGCGAATAGTCGGCTTTGCCCGATTTTTAATAAAAAATAACAGGGGAAATAAATATGGAAAACAGATTTTTCGGCGATTTGGACAGATACCTGTTCCACCACGGCACTCATTACGAGCTGTACAACAAGATGGGCGCGCATATCCGTGAAATTAACGGCGTACGCGGCGTTCACTTCGTGCTGTGGGCGCCTTCGGCTCGCGCCGTGTGCGTAGTGTCCGACGGCAACGGCTGGACGCCTTGGCGCGATATTATGGAAAAGGTTGACGATTCCATCTGGGAGCTCTTCGTTCCCGGTATGTGCGAGGGGGTTAAATATAAATTCCTTGTCGTACGCGCCGACGGAAGCGAGGTCTATAAAATCGACCCTTACGAATACGGAAGCGAATTGCGCCCTGCAAACGCGTCCGTAGTTACCAATCTTGACTGTTATAAATGGAACGACGGCGAATATCTTGCCGCAAAGAAGGGTGAAAACTTCCTTGAAAAGCCCATGGCTGTGTACGAAGTGCATCTGGGCAGCTGGAAGAAGGACACATGGAAGCAGGACGAGGACCGATACCTCGACTACCGCCGCCTTGCCTACGAGCTGTGCGAATACGTTCAGTATATGGGTTACACCCACGTTGAAGTTATGGGTATCTGCGAATACCCCTTCGACCCTTCGTGGGGCTATCAGGTAACGGGTTACTTCTGCCCTACGGCGCGCTACGGCAGACCCGAGGACTTTATGTACTTCGTGGACTATATGCACGCGCACGGAATAGGCGTAATTTTGGACTGGGTGCCCGCACATTTCCCCAAGGACGAATTCGGACTTGCCAACTTTGACGGAACGCCCCTCTACGAATACGGCGACCCGTTGAGAGCCGAATACCCCGAATGGGGCACTAAGGCGTTCGATTTGGGCAAGCCTGAAGTCAGCAACTTTTTAATTGCTTCGGCGTTCTTCTGGGTAAACAGATATCATATCGACGCTCTGCGCGTGGACGCGGTTGCCGCAATGCTGTATACCAGCTTCGGCAGACAGGAATGGCGCCCCAACAAGTACGGCGGAGATTTAAACCTTGAAAGTTTTGAATTCTTCAAGCACCTCAACAGCGTTCTGCGCCAGCGCACCGACGCCTTCCTTATCGCCGAGGACAGCTCCATCATAGAAGGCATCACAGCTCCCGCGGCAAAGGGCGGCTTGGGCTTCGGTCTCAAGTGGAATATGGGCTGGATGAACGATACTCTCCGCTATGCTAAGAAGGACCCCGTCTACCGCAAGTATCATCACTGGCTGATGACCCACACGTTCGAATATATCTTCAACGAAAATTACATACTCGTGCTCTCGCACGACGAAGTGGTTTACGGCAAGGGCAGTATGTTCAACAAGATGCCCGGCAACAGAATGGATAAGTTCGGCTCGCTCAAGTGCTACTATACAATGATGATGGGCCACCCCGGCAAGAAATTGCTGTTTATGGGTCAGGACTTCGCGCAGGAAAGGGAGTGGGACTTCAAGAGCAGCCTCGATTGGCACCTCTGCGACGACCCCGGACACAGGGACGTAATGGACTGCTACCGCGCCCTTCTCAAACTCTATCGCGAGCGCCCCGTTCTTCACGACGACAGCGGCAAGAATTCGTTCGAGTGGATAGAGAGCGGCGACTATCAGCGTTCAATCTTCTCGTTCATAAGAAGAAATCCCTGGAACTATAACGACGCACTGGTGTTCGTAATCAATATGACCCCCGTGGAATATCCCGATTTCGGCGTCGGCGTGCCCGTAGACGGCAAGTACAGGCGCGTATTCTCCACCTATCCCGACGCAAGCATATACGAGGTTGAGGCGCAGGAAGCGCTCTGCAACGGCAGACCTTACAAGTGCACGTTCAAGCTCCGCGCGTTCGAGGCGATGATTTTCGAAGTGCCCTATCACGAGTCCACGGAACAGGAAATCAAGGAAGAAAAGAAGGTCAAGGCGCGCGTAAAGCGCGAGCATAAGCAGGCAAAGAACGATTTGACTCACGTTCCTCAGGTTGAAATTCCCGAAGAGCTTGCCGCCAAAGCGCCTGTAAAAAAGGCGACGACCCGCAAAAAGAAGGCTCAGCCCAAGGATTGACGCAAATCTTTAAAGATTAAACGTCTTTAATAAATGAATCATAGCCAGATTGTTGCAATTCGGCTAACCGCCCCGTTCCGAGTACTCGTAACGGGGCGGCGTTGCTTTATGTACCTCACTGCTTTAACGGGGCGGCGTCGCATTTTGCTGCCTTTTCG
>JBJEUZ010000053.1:0-3571 GCA_051884095.1 Candidatus Coproplasma sp. | reverse complement strand
GAGCCCATAGAGGGCACCCACCTGCACGTATGCAAGGTGGACTGCGGAAAACACGGCGTAAAGCAGATTTGCTGCGGCGCGGACAACGTGAAAAAGGGCATTAAGGCGCCCGTGGCTCTGCCCGGCGCAACCGTTTACGCAACCGCAAAGGACCACGTTACTATTGAAGGCGTTATGACCATAAAGAAGGGCAAGCTCCGCGGAATCGAATCAGAGGGAATGCTGTGTTCGGGCGTGGAAATCGGCGTGAACGGCGATATGTTCGACGGCGGCGACTACTGCGGACTGTTGCTTTTGCCTTCGGATTTTGAAAACGGCGAGGATATAAAGCCCTTGGTAGGACTTGACGACTATATCTTCGACATTGGAGTTACCGCCAACCGACCCGATTGCCAGAGCATTCTGGGTATCGCGCGCGAGGTTGCCGCCGTTCTGGGCAAGCCCCTTAAGGAGCCCGACTACTCCTATACCTGCACTCACTCCGACGAAAAAATCGAAGTTTTAAACCTTGCGCCCGAGCTTTGTCCCCGCTATATTGCGCACTACGTAAAGAACGTTAAGATTGCCCCCTCTCCCCTGTGGATGAGAAAGAGGCTTGCGCTGTGCGGTCTGCGTTCCATCAACAACGTGGTGGACGTAACCAACTTCGTTCTGCTTGAAATGGGTCAGCCCATGCACGCCTTCGACCTTGCCACGCTTGAGGGCAGGGAAATTGTTGTGCGCAGGGCGAACGACGGCGAAAAGATTGTAACGCTCGACGAAAAGGAATTCACCCTCACGCACGACAATCTGGTCATCTGCGACGGAAGTAAGCCCGCCGCGCTTGCGGGAATTATGGGCGGACTTAATTCCGAAATAGAGAATACCACGACCGAGCTCTTGTTTGAAGCGGCAAAATTCGTGCGCGACAGCGTAAGAAAGACCTCGCGTTCGCTCGGTCAGCACTCCGATTCGTCGTCTATGTTTGAAAAGGGCGTGAACGAATACACCACGGAACGCGCTATGGAGCGCGCGCTCAACCTGATTTGCACGCTTGATTGCGGCGAAGTTACAGACGTTCACGTGGACGTAAAGACCGAATATTCGCACAACGGCGCCAAAGAGATGGTAGTAAGCGTAGATAAAATCAACAAACTTTTAGGAATATGCGTACCTGCGGAGGAGATGAAGGACATTTTAACCCGCTTAGGCTTCGGCGTAGAGCTTGAAGGCGATACTATGACCTTACAGGTCCCCCCCTACCGCGAGGATATAGACCTTTACCCCGACATTGCCGAAGAGGTTATAAGAATGTACGGCTACGACCACGTTGAAGGCACGTTTATGCCGACGGCTACCGTAACCAACGGCGGCTACAACGACGAGCAGAAGGCGCTGAATTCCCTTAAGGGCGCGCTGGTTCAGCAGGGACTTTACGAAATTTCCACCTATTCCTTCTATTCGGAAAAGGATTTGGATATGCTGCATATTCCCGCGGACGCGCCCGAGCGCTCGTTCATAAAGATTAAAAACCCCATAGGCGAGGACCTTTCGGTTATGCGCACGACGCTTGCGCCCTCTATGCTGAACACCATCGTACGCAATTTAAGGCGTGGAAATATGGAGGGCAAGCTGTTTGAAATCGCCAAAATTTATATTCCCCAAAGTCTGCCGCTTACCGACTTCCCCGAAGAGCGCGATATGCTCTGTCTGGGTATGTTCGGAAATTTCGACTTCTTCGATTTTAAGGGAATAATTGAGGCGGTTGCGGAAAAGCTCAACGCCAAGTTTAGTTTTGAACCCTCCACCCGTCCCTTCCTGCACCCCGGCGTGTGTGCGGAAATAAGCTGCGACGGCGAGGTTATCGGCTATGCGGGAAGAATTGACCCTGCTATTGCCGAAGAGCTTGCGATGGAGCGCAAGGCGTTTATTGCGGAACTGGACTACGAAAAGCTGGCAAAACACGCAAAGGCGTTTAAGTATAGTCCACTGCCTAAATTCCCCGAAGCCACGCGCGATTTGGCGCTGGTTGCCGACATGGAAGTTACCTGCGGACAGATTGAAAGCGAAATTTACAACGCCTGCAAGTACGTAACCGACGTTAAACTCTTTGATATATACGCAGGCGCGCAGCTGGGCGCAGGAAAAAAGAGTATGGCTTACACCGTAACCTTTACGCCCAAGGACGAGGCGATTACGCCGGAAAACTGCGACAATTACGTAAAAAAGATTTTGAACAACCTTAAGTACAAGCTCAACGTAACTCTGAGATAATTATTATGGAAAAACTCAGCGTAAAGGGAAGATATATCTATAAAAACGGCGAACCCTTTTTTATACTTGCCGATACGGCCTGGCTGCTGTACGACAAGCTGAACGACGACGAGATAGAATTGTACTACAAAAACCGCAAGGGACTTGGATTCAACACGATTTTGGCGGTTGCGGTGTACTCCGACCCTCGCTTTGAAACGCAGGACGGTATGCCGCACGGCAATAAGAACGTTAACGATGCGGAGTATTGGCGTTCAATTTCGCGAAATATAGACCTTGCCGAAAGATACGGACTGTACGTAGGGTTACTCCCCGCCTGGGGTTCGTTTGTTAAAAACGGATACTTAAATTGCGAAAACGCACAAAAGTATGCAGACTTCCTGGGCAGATTTTTTAAGGATAAGACCAATCTCTTCTGGGTTCTGGGCGGCGACGTACGCGGCGATACAAACTTTGAAGTGTTCGATACGTTGGGAAAAACTCTTAAAGAACACAACCCTGAACGCCTTATAACCTTTCATCCCTTCGGAAGAACGGGTTCATATCAGTGGTTTAACGACTGCAATTGGTTGGACTTTAACACCTTTCAGTCGGGGCACAGGCGTTACGACCAGATAAGATTGGGCGCGTGGGACGACAAAGCATTGAACGAGGACGCTTTCGGCGAGGACAACTGGCGATACGTTGTCAAAAATTTTTCATTTTCAAACGTAAAGCCTTGTATGGACGCCGAGCCGTCTTACGAGGGCATAGTTCAGGGGCTACACGACGAAACCCAGCCTTACTGGGAGGCGCGCGACGTGCGCCGATACGCCTATTGGAGCGTTTTTGAGGGCGCGTGCGGCTTTACATACGGCAACAATGCCGTAATTCAGTTTTACCGCGACGGAGAAAAGCGCGCCTACGGCGTGCGCGAAACCTGGAGTGAAGGTCTGCATTCTTGCGGCGGTGCGCAGATGGTTTATTTAAAAGAGCTTATAGAGAGCGTTGACTTTGCGAACGGTCTCGCCCGCCCTGAACACGTCTTGAATCAGGGCGAAAAATATCACCGCACAAGCGTTTTTGCAGGACGTAACTACGTTTTATGCTATAACTTCTGCGGCGACGAGATAGCTCTTGACCTTAAAACTTACGCAGGCAGAGTGTGCGAGGCTTTCTGGATAAATCCCGAAAACGGAAACGCGAGCTATATGGGCGAATTTGAGTGCGGAGGCGAGGCGCTGAAGTTTAAGCCTACCGCCCGTCATGAGCTTTCAAACGATTGGGTTTTAAAGCTAAAATTTAATTAATTTATGATAGAACCCCGTCGGATAAAATT
>JBJEUZ010000052.1:0-3581 GCA_051884095.1 Candidatus Coproplasma sp. | reverse complement strand
TTGCAAGCCGAAACAAGCGCGTTCTGAAGCGCGTCGAGAAATACCTGACGGGGTATTCCCTTTTCCTTTTCAAGGTCTGCAAGTGCCGCAAAAATATCCTCTTTCATTTTTGATTCTCCTAAAAGTTAAGTTCGTTTTAATTCGGGTTTAATGCGTTGCCCGCCGCGTGTATTAATCGAATTTTATTGCTTTATTTATCTTAGCTATCTTGTTACGCTGTATTTTAAGCTCTTCCTTAAGCGTTGCAACCGTAACGGTATTTTCATCAAACGCAACAAGATTCCCCTCGATGAATTTTTTACCCTTTAACGGAGCATAGAGCTTAAGCTCCACTTCCTTGCCAATATTTCTTTCAAAATCCCTTTGAGTTTTAAACGGTCTGTCTAAACCCGGGCTGGAAACGTTGAGCGTGTACGGCTGATCGTAAGTGGGGTCAAGCTCGTCAATGGGTTCCATAATGGCGTTATGAAATTTTTCGCAAGTGTCCAAATCTACTCCGTTTTCCGTTTCGATATAGACGGTAAGCGCCTTTTCCTTGTCGGAAAATTCCACCTCGACTATCTCTATGCCCATAGGCGACGCGATTTTTTCAAGAAATTGAGTAATCTCTTCAATAGGTTTTACATTCATAATTGCCCTATACACAAAGATTGAGTGCCTCTCGTCAAGGCACTCAATGCTAATAAAAGTATTAAGTCTGTTTAAATTATAACATAGCCTTTTGAAATTTGCAAGCGTTAACACAATTTTGGCAAAGATTTTTTTAATTTTATCAGCTCTATGAATATCTTTGCCGTGACCAAAGCGTCGTCCGCGGCGCGATGGTGATTGAAAGTTATGCCGAAGTGGTCGGCTACCGTGTTAAGTTTGTAATTTGAAAGGAAGAGCAATTCCTGCGAAAGCGAAAGCGTATCGAATATTCTACGTTCCAGATTGTAACCCAGGCGCGAACAATAATAGTCTACGAACCTGAAGTCGAAGCCCGCGATATTGTGTCCGACAAGATACGATCCCTGACAGAATTTGAAAAAATCGGGCATAACTTTTTCGTAGGTAGGCGCGCCTTCCAACATATCGGGAGTAATACCCGTGAGCGCGATAATTTCTTCCGACAGCTTTCTTTCAGGATTGATAAAGGTGTTAAAACTTTCCTTAATTTCGCCGTCTATAATCTTATACGCGCCTATTTCGATTATTCTGTCCATATTTCCCGCAGAAGGCGAACTGTTGAGTCCCGTAGTTTCAAGGTCGAAAACCACGAACGTATTGTCCTTCAAACAGTCTGGAATAATGCGTTCAGTAAATAAATCGGTCTGCGTGTAGTCCTTGAATTCGGCGGGGAAGACCGTATTATAATATTGGGGCGCCGGCTTAGAAGGCCGCTTTTCGGGCACGAAACCCTTCGGCATGGTACCGTAATCTATTTCCTTTGCCGTAAAGCGTACCGTGCCGTTGTACAGCTCGGTTTTACCTGTGCACACTATGCTGTCGCCCGCTTTGAGTTTTTTGATTTTTTCAATACTCTTCATACGCGTGAAATAGGTTGCCCTGAGCGTTGCAGTAGTGTCGGACAGAGTTATGCTGTAATAGGTCTTTTCCGCTCCGTCCTTTTTGCGGTTATAGGTGCGCTCCGATATATCGACAATCTCGCCGCAGACGGTGACGTTTTCGCTTGCAAAGTTCAAGTCGCTCATATACACGGCTGAATTCTGCATCGCCGAACCTTCCAAAAAGCTGAAATTTTCTATGCCGAAGGTGCGAATGGGAAGCTCGTACTCAATGTTTTCGTGTTCTTCCTCAATCTCAAGATTTTCAACCATTTTCTCACTCTTTACGCATCTGCCCGCAAACTCCCCGCAAAAACTCCTGCTCAGGCTGTCGATAAGTTTTTTTACCACGTCGTCGTAAGAGTTTGTATTAGTTATGACCGAAATCGTAAAGAAAAAGCCGTTTTCCGTCCTTTCGACCACGATATCGTCCTCTGTGACAAGCGCCGACAGCGCCTTATTGGTTACCGACAAGGTCTGCATTATCTTGCGGGAAACCATAGCAGTATCGGGCGTCAGCTTGGATATTCTGAGATTGCAGGAAAACTCCTCGGGGACAAAAGAACGCGCAATGTTGCGAGCCTTATTTTCGTCCTCTGCCGAAAACGTTCTGTCGGTTATTACGTTTATATCCACGCTGCGTTCGGCGCGATCGAGCGTAACGCCCGACAATATTGCCGTTTCAAAAGACTCAAGTCTACGCAGTCTGCTTATAAATTCAGTCATTTAAAAGATTATCTATCTCCGCAAAAAATTCTTTTTCCGCGTCCTGGGCGGCAACTCTTCGGACAATCTCTCCGCCCTTAAAAATAACGCAATAATTTTCAGAGCCCGCTATACCTAAATCGCAATCCTTAGCCTCGCCGGGACCGTTTACCACGCAGCCCATTACGGCTATTTTTAAAGATTTCGTCGCTTTTTCAACCTTTTTATTTACCTTTTTTGCAAGCGCCATCGAATCCCAGCGGCATCTTCCGCACGTGGGACAGGAAATGACGTTTACGAAATTTTTGTCCATCCCCACGGCGCGAAGTATTCTTCTTGCAGCGTAAATTTCCTTTACGGGGTCGTCGGTTATCGATACTCTCATAGTGTCGCCTACGCCATTTAAAAGCAGCGCACCGAGCGCGGCGGACGACTTGACGACAGCCATCTCCTCGGTTCCCGCCTCTGTCACTCCGATATGCAGAGGATACGAACACTTTTCGGACAGAAGATTGTAAGCCCTGACGGTCAAGGGTACGTCGGAAGCCTTGACGGATATAACTATATCCTCAACTCCGTATTTTTCTAAAATCGCGACGTTGTAAAGGGCGCTTTCTACAAGCGAATGCTCGTTTTTGCCGTATTTTGCAAGAAACTCCTTTTCGATACTGCCCGTATTTGCACCTACGCGCACGGCGATTTTATGAGCCTTTATGCAGTCGGCAACCGCCTTTATCTCCCTTTCTCCGCCTATATTGCCGGGGTTGATACGCACTTTATCGCAACCGTTTTCTATTGCGGTTATCGCAAGTTTATGCGAAAAGTGTATATCGGCTACTAGCGGTATACGGATACGGCTTTTTATATCTTTTATCGCCCTTGCATCCGCCTCGTCGAGGACGGATACTCTGATAATATCGCACCCTGCCTCCTCAAGCGAAAGAATCTGCGCGACGGTCGCTTCGATATCGTCCGTCTTTGTTGTGCACATCGATTGAATTTTTACGCGCTCGCCGCCGCCTAACGTGACGTTTCCGACGTTGACGCGCCTTGTTAATTTTCCCATACTCTTACATAATTAAAGGCAGTTTTTAACTGCCTTTGAAACTTTAAATTTTAATTTTTTGATTCCATCATTTTCTGTAACTCTGTCATAAACGACGAGATATCGGTAAACGAACGATAGACGCTTGCATATCTGACGTATGCGACTTCGTCGAGGCCCTTAAGCCCTTCCATAACCATTTCGCCTATGTCCTTGGAAGAAATTTCCTGTTCCATTGAATTGTATACGCGCTTGGTTATATCGTCGACCAACGCGTCGATTTT
>JBJEUZ010000051.1:0-3660 GCA_051884095.1 Candidatus Coproplasma sp. | reverse complement strand
TGGCGCAGATTCTTTTGAATTTCGCAGTAAGAAATTTCGTCGATTTTCTCCCTTGTGATATTAGCCACGAACACGCCCTTACCCTGCACTGCATATGCGAAGCCCTCCGACGTCAGCTCGTCATAGGCGCGCTTTGCCGTGATTATCCCCACCTTCAACTCCTTTGCGAGCGTGCGGATAGAGGGCAGCATACTGTTGGGCGCCAGACTGCCGCTTAATATCTGTTCCTTTATCTGCCCCTTTATCTGCTCGTAAATGGGACCTTTTTCAAAGTCCAAAAGTATACGCATTGCCTTCACCGTCTTTAAAGTGTTTCTACTGTTATTATACAATAGATACAGCTATTGTCAAGCGTTTTAAAAAAATTATTAATATTTTTTTTCGCGACTTGGACGGCGCGCGGAGAAAGTTGACAGCTCGCGGAGAAATTTATATAATTTGAATATGAGAAAGAGCCAAAGAGAAATTAAAGATTTTGACGAAATTTTAAAAATTATAGACAAGTGCGCGACCTTGCGGTTGGGGCTGTATGGCGAAGATTTTCCGTACGTAGTTCCGCTTTCGTACGGATATGCAGTTAAGGACGGAAAACCGGTATTTTATTTTCACTGCGCGACCGAGGGAAAGAAAATCGACCTTATAGAGCGCGACAACCGCGCCTGCGCGGAGCTGGATATCTTAAACGGTTACGTTGATACGGGGCACTCGCTGACCGCAGACTTTGAAAGCGTTATGTGCTTCGGTAGGGTGTACCGCTGTGAGGGTGAGGAAAAAGTTGAGGGCATTCGGAGGCTGTTGAGCCATTGCGGATACCCAGACGGCGGCGCGGAAGAGTGCGCGGCAATGCCTATTGTAGCCGTCTACCGCTTTGAAACAGAAAATTTTTCCGCGAAGAGGAGATTTAACGCGGAAAAGTGATTTTTTAATTGTAAAATTAGCCGCTAATGAACAAAGCAAAATAAAGCCGCGGAGCGAAAAATTTTTCGCTCCGCGGCAGTTTTTAATTAATTATTCTTCTGAAGTTTTTTCGGCGGGTTTGCAGTTCCTTAAGATTATTATAAAGAAAAGTATCAGACCTGCCGCGATTAATATGTGACCTATGCCCGCAATACCCGAAATGGCGCCGCTTGCGCCGGCGGTCAGCTCCGCGCCCGTAACCTGAAAAATTCCGCGCACGAGAAGCATTACCAAAAAGATTGAAAGACCGACTATGTAAGTTACGAAAAACCAGGGTTCGAGCTTTGATTTTCTGAGTCCGAACTTATCCTCGGCAAATGCCGCCAGTAGGAAGAAAACCATACCCAGCACCAACGCGTGCAGGTGAAGTTTGCCGAGCGAGGTTACGCCCGAAAAGTCGTAAATTTTTGTGAACTCGCGGAAGAAAACGCCGAGAGCAAGCCCCACGCCCATAAACACGCAGGAAGTTACAAGATACTTTTTCATTATTTATACCTCTGTAAATTAAAAGAATTCGTGATAAATCGCCTTTATGCAGTTTTCCATTTCATCGTTTTTAACGGCAACGATAATGTTCAGCTCCGACGAGCCCTGGTCTATCATCTTTACGTTAATGTTAGCCTGAGCAAGCGCCTTAAAGAGGCGCGCCGAAGTGCCGATTGACGAGGACATGCCGTGTCCCACAGTGGCAATCAGCGCAACGTTTTCGATTACTCTTATAATATCAGGGTCGGCGTCGTTGCGTATGCCTTCGAGTATGCGTTCGAGCTTGAAATCTTTAAGCTGTTCGGTTTCGACGACTACCGACATAGTGTCGATACCCGTGGGGATATGCTCGACGCAGACGCCGAAGCGCTCGAAAACGGACAGAACCTTTCTTACGAAGCCGATTTCAGAGTTCATATGCGACTTTTCGATAAATATTACCGTAAAGTTCTTTTTGCCGGCAACGCCGGTTACAACGTTTCCCGAAGGCTTATACTGCGCGATAGGCAGGATATAAGTTCCCTCGTCCTCGGGACGGAAAGTGTTTTTAATGACTATGGGAATATTCGATTTGCGCACGGGGAAGATGCTTTCGGCGTGGAGGACGTTTGCGCCCATATAGCTTAGCTCGCGCAGTTCCATATACGAAAGGCTCTTTATGTGGCGGGGGTTGTCGACAATTCTGGGGTCGCAGGCAAGAAAGCCCGAAACGTCAGTCCAGTTTTCGTATAAAGACGCGCCCACTGCGCGCGCCACTATTGCGCCGGACACGTCGGAACCGCCGCGGGAGAAGGTTTTAATCTTTCCGTCAGCGCCCTTGCCGTAGAAGCCGGGGAAAACCGCGCTCTTTGCGTCGCCTATTGCCGCGGAAATCGAACGGTAGGTTTTGTCGCCGTCCAGCACGCCTTCCTCGTTGAAGAACACGACGTCCTCGGCGTCGATAAACTTTGCGCCGAGAAGTTTTGCCATAACGCGCGCGGAAAGATACTCCCCGCGCGAGGCGGTGAAGTCCGCGCTCTTCTCCTGGTCGATGCGTTCTCTGGTCTCTTCAAGAACAGACGATACGTCGAAATCCAGATTTAGCTCTTTCACTATTCCTTCAAAGCGCTTTGCAACCGCTTCGAACGCCTGCGCGCACGAATTGCCGTTCTTTACCTGTTCATAGCAGCCGTATAAGAGGTCGGTTATCTTTATATCGCCCGAAAAGCGCTTGCCGGGCGCGGAAACCACCACGAACCTTCTTTCGGGGTCGCTCTCTATAATACCTTTTACTCTGTTCATAACGTGCCCGTCAGCCATTGACGTGCCGCCGAATTTACATACTTTAAGTCCCATAATTAATTCTCTTTTATTCTCTCACAGATTTTCGCCCGGCTTGATTGCCTTAGCTTCGATATAGTATCTCTTTTCGTTTCCTTCGCCCATAGAGAAGGTCTTTCTAGGCAGATTCCCTCCGGTTACTATCAGGCGGAAGAAGTCGTCCTTGGCGATTGCGGGAAGAATTACGCCCACGCCCAGGGAAGAAAACTTTTTAATTTCGTCGTCGCCGTGGATATAGTCCACCTCGCCGCCGTTCTTTTCGATAAAGTTTGAAATATACGCGTCGAGCGCCCTTATGCCCTCGGGCACGTTATCGTGGAAGTGAATGGAGCCCGCTTTGCCGTTGACGCAGATTTTTGCCCTGCCCTTGCCGCCGAACTTAAGGCTGTTTGCAAACGCGTCGGGCTTTGTGGTCTTTACAAGCCTGTGAATGGGCTCGAAGTTGAGCGCGGGGTCGTAAATATTCACAGCCTCGACCAGCGCGTACCTTGCGGGGTGATTTTCCCGCTCTTCCTCGGTAAGATTTGCCTTGATGTTTTCCCAGCAGGTCTTTGCCGCCGCAAGCGAATGGTTGCCGTCGCCTACGGCGAACAGAATCTGTTGGTCTGCTCCGTATCTTTCCCGGCACGCCTCGGCGCTTGCCAGCGAATAGAACTTTTCGATGACCTCTTCCGCGTTCGCGACGTAAGTGCCCTTGACGTGGCCGCCGCCCATATTGAGTTCGAAGTCGTACAGCTCTTCGCCGCGGATTACCGAGTTGAGTACGCAATTTTCCTTATCGTCGTACAAAAGCATTACGTGGGGAAGCTCTACGGGTGCGTTTTTTCTTATGTTTACTCTGGGGGGTATACGCTCCGTAATGGTCGCTTCGGTCGAACGAATGAGCGCCTTACTGCC
>JBJEUZ010000050.1:0-3661 GCA_051884095.1 Candidatus Coproplasma sp. | reverse complement strand
CACAACTATAAAACAAAGTAAAGGGAAAAACGCAAAATTTTTACAAAATTCTTTGCAGCGAAAAGCCGACCTTGTCGCATGAGGTGAGCACGTACTCTACTCCTCCCCTTACCTGACGGAAGGGGAAATAAGTATCGCCGTGGATGTGACCGAAAATTACTTTATCCGCCCGGTTCTCCTCGAAAAGCTGAGTAAAGAGCGAGGGCTGAAGTTTTTGTCCCATGGGCGGATAGTGCATCATAACCAGCAGAGTATCTCCCGCCTCCCTGCGCGTTTCCGCGTCCCTGAAGCACAGCTTGAAGCGCTCGGCTTCGCGCAAATATAGCTTTTCGTCGTGGTCGGTATAGTCTGCGCTGCCCGGGCAAGTCCAGCCGCGGGAGCCGCAGATTACCACGTTTTCAAACTTTATGCTGTCGTTCTGCAAAAAGAAAAAGCTGTCGTCGGGCGCGGCGCGGCGGAGCTTGGTTATGCCGTTCCACCAATAGTCGTGATTGCCGCGGATAAACACCTTTCTGCCCGAAAGACCCTTTAAGCTGTTTAAATCGTACAGCCCTTCCTCGAAAGTCGTACCCCAGCTTATATCGCCGCAGATAAGCACCACGTCGTCCTGACCGACCTTATTCATCCAATCGGCTTTAATCTTTTCAAAGTGACCTTCCCAGCCCGAACCGAAGATATCCATAGGTTTATTGGCAAGCCCCGAAAGGTGTAAATCGCTGATGGCAAAAACTTTCATAGACTTATTTTAGCACTTTTTGCCGTGTTTTTAAAGCGTTTTAGCGTACAATTGAAAAATTTTATCTACACGGATAAAAAAGCGAGTGGTAGAAAGATTCTACCACTCGAAAGACCCGTTACTGTTTTGAACAATGCTTACCCTGAGGGTACAGCGGCAGCTCGAAGAAGCCTGCGCACACCTCGTGCGAGTAGTCCTGCGCGGGCGGTATTGCGCAATAGCCGTAGGACGGAAGGAGAATTTCAACGTCGATGGCTATCTTCAATATCACGGTTATGCAGGCGTTGACCTTAAAGGTGTTCAAGGTCGCGTCGAACGTGCCCTCGGTGCATACCGCCGAAACTTCCGCCGTAGCCTTATAGGGCATAATCGACGGAGCTGGCACGAACAGGAGAACGTCCTCCGCCACCGATATGGTGGCCTGCGCCACGCCCTCTACGCCGTTTGCGTCGGAGTAGAGCACCTCGACGGGAATTGACACGGTAGCCTGAACGCGCGCGCAACCCGGCTTGTCGGCAAGTCTGTCGATATTTAAATTTGTAAGCGTGCCTGTGGAAGAAACCGAACGGGCGCTTATGAACGTTAACGGGTATGTAGGGTCGGCGGGAATCATATCGGTGAGAGTTAGCGTGTAATTTTCGATTTGTATCTGCTTTATGCAGGCGTCGAAAATCTTCTGCGCCTGAATGCACACCTTTTCACATAACCCGTTTAAGGGATTGCCGCCTATGCTTCCCGGACATTGCGTCGATTGAAAGTTGGAAAAAAATGACATTTTGACCTCCGTTGTATTGACCGCAAACATATGCGGTTGACTAATTTATATTATGAATATCCTGCGCTTTTTGCTAACCGACGCTACATACGCATTATTTATCCGCCCGACCTGCGCGCGAAGAATACTTTTTTTGAAGGATAGACAGGCGCATTTCCGTTCAGACGGCGTATCTCCTCCTCGTCGCACCTCAGCTTTACAGCGATTATTTTATAGTCGTCTCCCGGCTGAGCCGAATAATATTCGCACGGGGCGCCCGTTACGCTAACTATACAGCCGTCAAAGACGTCGTCGGGA
The DNA here is from genome assembly GCA_051884095.1 of Candidatus Coproplasma sp. GTDB lineage: Bacteria > Bacillota > Clostridia > Christensenellales > Borkfalkiaceae > Coproplasma. Next base: position 1,853 of record JBJEUZ010000050.1, on the reverse strand, counting down.
ACAGGGCACACGAATTCGGAGCGGATACACGCCGGAGTTATCCCTGCCCTGACGCGGATATATTTAGGTCGGTCGAGCAAAAGCGTAAACATTTGCTATATGATATGCAAAATTCGCCTCGAACGTTCATATTTCGCAAAAAATATCTGTAAAATATTGCATAATGGCAAACAACGTTTACAGGTCGGCGGCGCAAGTTACAATCTTTTCGACAATCGAAAAGTCGCTGTCTTTCATCTACAGAATAATTTTATCCCGCGTAATCGGCGCGGAGGGCGTGGGAATTTACCAGATTTGCCTTTCGGTTTTCGCCGTATTTCTGACCGCCGCGTCCAGCGGAATACCCGTAACGGTATCCAGGCTGATTGCAAAGCAGAGCGTAAGCGGAAGCCAACGCGGCAAGCACGCCGTGGTTACGGCAGGGGTATTGTGCACGTTGGCTTTCACCGTGCCCGCCTCCGTAATCATCTTTTTCGGGCGCAATCTGTTAAGTTTTCTCTTCCCCGACGACGACTGTCTGAACATATTCATTCTGCTGCTTCCGGGGCTGATTTTAACTTCGATTTACGCGGTTATGCGCGGCACGTTCTGGGGAAACAAACAGTTTTTGCCGTACAGCGTGATAGAGCTTGCCGAGGACGCCGTAATGGTAATAACCGGCTGTATTTTAATCGGCTTTGCCGCAACCGCCACTCAGGGTGCGTTTTACGCCTCGCTTGCGGTGCTTATTTCGTACGTGTTTTCCTTCGCCGTTTCGGTGGGCTGGTACATTCACAAGGGCGGCAGATTCGTCAACCCTGGAAGGCAGATAAAGCCGCTGTTGGCGTCCTCCCTTCCCATAACCGCAATGCGCACTTCAACCTCGCTGATAAACTCCGTCGTGGCGATGTTTTTGCCGGCGCTTCTTATGTCGGCGTGCGGATACACCAACTCGCAGGCGCTTGCGCTTTACGGCGCCGTTACGGGAATGAGTCTGCCCATATTATTCATTCCCAATTCGCTGATAGGCTCGATAGCCGTGGTAGTTGCGCCGGAAATGAGCGAAAACTACTATGCAAAGCGCACCGAGAGATTGAAAAGCGACGTGGAAAAGACCATTAAGGCTTCTGTCTTTATCGCCTCAGTCCTTATACCCGTGCTGTTCACGCTGGGCGAAGATATAGGGCTGTTTCTCTTCTCGGACGATCTGTGCGGAGTTGTAATAAGCAGGTTTTCTTTCCTGCTTTTGCCCATGTGCCTTTCTATGATTACCACAACCATACTCAATTCGATGAATATGGAGGTCAGGACGCTGATATACTTCTTTATCGGCGCGCTGGCAATGCTCGCGTGCATATTCGCCCTCACGCCGAAGCTGGGAATCAACTCGTATATGGTGGGACTGACGCTCAGCTACGTCATTACCGCAATACTCAATATGCGCCTGCTGAAAAAGAAGTGCGAGGGCGTAAACTACCTGAAATACACCGCCGTGAGCGCTGCAATAGCTATAATTGCCTGCATTTTCGGGAAATTGCTTAAAGGGCTTTTGTCGCCCGCGCTTTCGGTTTTCTGGCAGATAGTCGTGTGCGGATCGGTAATACTGTCCTTTGCCGCGGCGGCGTTTTACGGTATGGAGATGCTGTCGTTCAAGCCGCTTAAAAAGCTGTTTTCAAAGTCCAAAAAAAGCGCGCGGAAGGCTTAGAATAAGGTGGACGGATTAGTGCGGTACGGCAGGGCTATTTCTTCCGCGAATCCGAAAAGAGTTCCGCGGTCTGTTTGACGGCAAGGGCGATTAAAAAGAGCCCGAAAAGTTTACTCAATATTTTCGACGGGAGCATCAACGCAATCAATCCACCCGCAACCGATGTGAT
>JBJEUZ010000049.1:0-16575 GCA_051884095.1 Candidatus Coproplasma sp. | reverse complement strand
TCATAAAAAAATACGGCGTAGACCCCTCTTATCTACACCTTGAAATAACCGAAAGCGCATATGCGGAAAATCAGGAGCAGATAATTTCCACCGTAGATAATTTGCGTAAATTGGGGTTCGATATCGAGATGGACGACTTCGGAAGCGGCTATTCCTCACTTAGTATGCTCAGCCGAATGAAGCTGGACGTACTTAAGCTGGATATGAAATTCGTCCGCAACGAAACGGCTAAACCCCTTGAACACAGCATATTGAACGACGTAATAAATATGGCGCACAGGTTAAATTTAAAAGTTGTTGCGGAGGGCGTGGAGACGAGAGAGCAGATGCGCAGGCTTCAGGCTGTAGGCTGCGACGTTGTACAGGGGTATTTCCTTGCAAAGCCTATGCCCGAAGGGGAGTTTGAAAAGCTGCTTGCCGTTCAGCGCAAAAACGTTGCCCTGCCCCGTAGAGATACTGCCGTTTTCCCTGAAAAATATACCGTGTTGATTGCCGACGAGGACGTTATCTTCCGTGATAAAGTCAGCCGTACCTTCAATGACGAGTATAACGTCGTTCAGGCTACAGATACTCAGACGGCAATTGACAACATAAATAGAGATGGCGAGACAATAGCCGCAATCATTTTGAGTATGTCCCTGCCCGATAACGGCGCTACAAAGATTATGCGGTGCATAAGGAGCGAATCGGGATATTGGCAGATACCCGTGCTTGCCACTATAACCAGCAGCGCACATATGAAGGAGATGCCCCTTGCGTTGGAGGCGGACGACTTTTTATGCAAGCTCCACCCCGTATTCGATTTGCGCAAAAAGGTTCAGCGCCTTGTGGACGAGGCCGTAACGCACAGGCGGGTAAACGTACTTTTAAACCAAGCGCATCACGATTTTATGACGGGGCTTCTTAACCGCCGCGGGCTTAATGCGGCAATGGAGGAGCTGAAAAAGGAGCACACGCCTATTGCCCTTTGTATGTTCGATTTAGACAACCTTAAAAAGGTCAACGATACCTACGGGCACGACGTGGGGGACAGAATGATTTCTGCCTTTTGCGATTTGCTTAAGCGTTGTACACGAACCGACGATTATATATGCCGATACGGCGGAGACGAGTTTATTGTTGTTTTCAAGCGGATAACAGAGGAAGCGGCAATTAAAAGAGCAAACGAGATTTGCGCAAAGTGCTGCGAAAGCTACGTAACCGAAAGTCTTACTTTGTCGTGTTCGGGCGGCGTGGTGACGTGCGGCGACGACGAGGCGCCTTCTTTGGCGTTAATCGAACGCGCGGACGAGGCGTTGTATTGCGCCAAGCGCGAAAACAAAGGCGGCAGCTGCGTCTGGAAAAAAGACTGACGGACTATGTATTGCGTTTTAAAATAAAAGACTATTGGAACCTAATAAGTCATACCGTAAGGAACATAACCTTAAACCCGCACGACAATTCAGCCGTGCGGGTTAAATATTTAATTATAAAAGTTTTATTTTAACACTTTACTTTATTTTGTTGATATTTATTTCTATTCGTTGTATAATTTAAACAAAAACTTGGGCGTTGAACGTATGAAAAAGGTCGATTCAGGAGAATTTTATAACGCAAAACAAGATAATATTTTTTCTGAGTACAAGTCTTTTCGCGCGGAAGAGTACTATTCGTCCGAGTTTGGCAAAATTCCGAAAGAATTAAAATCTTTCAACGAGTCGTACAACAACGAAGGCGTTAAGTCGGAAAAAAGCGAAGGGGAGGACTCTTCCGACGCCAACGAACTCCAGAGGCAGTACGACAAATTGAACCAGTCCGACTCCCCTGAAATAAGCGACGCTTCCGCTCCATCCACGGGCGCAAACGCTTCGCAGGCGGCAAACGTTTCGCAGGCGGCGGGCACGGCTTCGGGCAGCGCCGCAACGGCGGCGGGCGGCGCAACCGTAGGAGCAACCGCCGTGGCGGCGGTCGTAATCGTTACCGCTGCGGTTACGGGCGGCTTTATCACCGATTTTAACAGCTATATCGGCAACGATATGGGAATGGACTACGTCTCCATAACCGTCGATATGGACGAGCTATTGTCTCAGGCAGATAAGAGCTACGGTCTTAGCGCGGACAATTTTTCAATCGAACTTACCGAGGGAGGAACCTTGCGCAAAATTGCGCTTGTCGAAGGTAAGCACAGCTACCTGATAACCGGTTTACAGCCCGAAAAGACCTATACCTATAACTTGATTTGCAACAACCCCTCTCTGGGCAGCAATTCAAACTGCTATTCGCAGACCTTCACCACGTTGAACCTCGGCGAGCCTAAGGGCGTGTTCGACGAGCTGAATAACTATATCTCCTACGACGAGGTTTCAAAGTCAGCCACCGTTTTCTATTCCGTCTATCTTTCCGACTACGAAAATAAATACGCCGACGCCACGCTCTATCTGTGCAGCACCGCGCAGACCGACCTTTCGGATATAAACCATATCGTATATTCAGATAAATCTCCCGACGGCAACAACTTCTTCAGGGGCGAGGCCGAGGGCATAACCTGCGGCGAGCTGTATATGTATATAGTGGGCGAACGGGCAACCGAGTACGGCGCGGAGGCTGTTGAACTGTTTTCCTATCAGTTGACAATCGACCTTCCCGAAGAGTGGCAGACGGCGAAAAATCCTGCCTTTGAAGCGGACGAGAGCAAAGAAATTTTAACCAACCTGCCCGACGCTATAAAAGTAAGCGGCAAGCTGAAAGATATAAACGAGCAGTACACCTATTCCGCGTACGTCGGGCAGTACAACGCGGACGGAACGGCGATAATCGAAAGACAGGAAGTCGACCTGACCGTCGATGCCGAAAATATGACCTATGCCTTTGAAAGCGCGGCATATTACGGGGTCAATAAATATAAATACGTAATTTACACGCGGGACGACGAGGGCAACGAGGTGACCGTATACGAGAGCGGAGAAAAGCAATTTACCGCAAGCCAGGCGTTCGGCGCGACGTATACCAAGGTCGAACCCGCGGACGCAACCATTGAATACAATGCGGGCGGCGTGACGATTACCGTAGACCCCGCGTTCGATTCGGAATATAGCAACTATTACTATAAATTAGTCGTAACCAACGGCGAGGGCGAAAAGTACGGCGAATACACTGGCACGGGCGTAGCGGTGTTTGAAATTGCCGATTACGTAGGCTTAGACAAAATCAACTTTACGTACTACGACCTCGGCGCGTTCGAGGGAATCGAAGTGGAGTACGACAGCCACGAAACTGCGGGCATAGTCGGGCACGCTTACATAATCGTTGACGAAAGCAAAGAAATTTTGTCAAATCAACCCGATAAGTTGAGCGTAAGCGGAAGTATAAGCGAGTTCAACGGGCTATATACCTATTCCGCGTACGTCGGGCAATACAACGCGGACGGAACGGCGATAATCGAAAGACAGGAAGTCGATCTGACCGTCGATGCCGAAAATATGACCTACGCCTTTGAAAGCGCGGCATATTACGGGGTGGATAAATATAAATACGTAATTTACACGCGGGACGGCGATGGCAACGAGGTGACCGTATACGAGAGCGGAGAAAAGCAATTTACCGCAAGCCAGGCGTTCGGCGCGACGTATACCAAGGTCGAACCCGCGGACGCAACCATTGAATACAATGCGGGCGGCGTGACGATTACCGTAGACCCCGCGTTCGATTCGGAATATAGCAACTATTCCTATAAATTAATCGTAACCAACGGCGAAGGAGAAAAATACGGCGAGTACACGGGTACGGGCGTAGCGGTGTTTGAAATTGCGGACGTTACGGGTCTTGACGAAATCAACTTTACGTATTACGACCTCGGCGCGTTCGAGGAAACCGACGTAGAGTACGACAGCCACGAAACCGAGGGCGTTGCCTTCTGCGTGCCCACCGTAAGTTTAGGCGCGGAACACGACTTTAACGGGCAGTACTTCACCGTTGCGTACGCTTGCGATATGATTTACGATTACGCGGACGCAAGCATAGAAATAGAGGTCAGCGACGGTGTAAACGCGTATACCAAGCGCGTCGACGGCGTGTCTGAAAAGGGAATTATAACGCTTGACAATATCGAAGGCGAAGTCGGCAACGTAACCGTTACGGCGACCTTGAACTTTAAGGACAATCAGTCGGACGGCGCAGTGCGTTCCCTTATGTTGGCGCAAGCAGAATATGCGATGAACTACAGCTTTGAAGTAACCAAAGTTACGGCGGATTTTTCCGGCTATTCGACGGAAAATATGCTTATAACCCTGGACTTCGATTATCTCCTTCCCGAAGGATATAAGATTAAGATAAGCGATCAGGACAATTCGTTGGATAAAACAATCGATTTGACCAGACAGTACTCTTTCAGCGATTTGACAACGGATGCGGAGGCAAACTTAACCGTTCAGGTGACGGACGGCGACGGCAACGCCCGTGGCGAACCCAAAACGGTCAACATCTCGCTGTCGGCGGCAGAGGCGGAGTACGACTCGCCCGTTATGAGTTGCCCCAACCCCGGCGACGCGGTTGTAACCTATAACGACGACGGAACCATTAATATCTACCGTCAGATGATTCCCGACGCTTATGGCAGAGATACGGTTTCTGACGACGAAAGGTTATATTATAACGCCTTTGTTCAGGGTTATTATCTGAATTCCGACGGCGTCGTCTATACGGACGGGTACGACGCGGTAGGCAGGGGTAAGTATGCGATAATCGAAAATATTCCCAATCAGAATTACATACTTATCTACTATATGATGTTCGATTATAACGGCGTAAGCTACGTAATGTCTGCCGAAACGCCGTCGGGCTCGGTTGAAAACGTCTACGAATGCGGAACTGCTACTGCAACCGTCGCGGACGGACAGACTACAATCGAAGTCAGCATATCGAAATACGGAAAACTTGCTAATAAGGTGATTGTAGACGGCGTCGAATACGAGTATGATTTCTATTCGGATGAAAGCGCAACCGACCTTACGCTCGTTATAGACGGCGAGATAGAGGTAAGCGAGATAACTATTCTGTTTACCGCGCAGGGCTATAAATACGACGCGTACGGCGCAAGCGGCGAAATAACAATGAAAGGAAGCAAATACGGCGAGCATCGGATTACGGTGACGACGGAATATGCTTAACGGAGGATAAAATGGAACAAAATTCTAATGACAAAAAGAAGGTTAAAAAGGCGTTAAAGATAGCCAGCGTAACTGTATGCGCGCTCTTTATTGCGTTCTTTTTAATCGGCGTAATTATCGAGGCGGCTGCGCCCGAACTCCCGTTCTCCCTGTGGGTAAAGGAGAATATGTGGGACGTATCCACCCTGCCCGAGGCGTGGAATTCGCATAAGAAAACGGTTATTCATTGCCTGATTTTAATTTCCGTAATCTTTTCGGTAAGCACTCTCTTGCGCATAGTGTTTAAGAACGTAATGCAAAAGAGCAACAGGGCAAAGACGGTTATAACGCTTCTGGACGGGCTGATTAAATACGGCTCGGCGCTCGCTTTGATATTCCTCGTCCTACAGGCGTTCGGCGTCAATACCGCGGCTATATGGGAATCGGTAGGCATCATCACGTTAATCATAGGTCTAGGCGCGCAGTCGCTCATAGCCGATATTATCGCGGGCGTATTCATCATATTCGAGGACGAATACAGCGTCGGCGAAATAGTATCCATAGACGATTTCAGAGGCACCGTTGCCGAAATAGGCATAAGAGCAACCAAAATTTTAGATATGGCGGGCAATATTAAGATTATAAACAACTCCGACATTAAAAACGTGGTCAACCTCTCAAGGGAGCTCTCGCTCGCCGTGGTGGATTGCGAATTTCCCTACGACGTTCCCCTGGAGTTCGTTGAAAAACTGCTTAAGGACAATCTTGAAGATTTCAAAGCGAAAATTCCCGCAATAGTCGAAGGTCCCTTTTATAAGGGCGTGTCCTGCTACGAGGCGAGCAACGTCGCCGTAAAGCTGGTTGCAAAGTGCTCTGAAGAGGACCGCTATCAGGTTCAGAGAGATTTACTCAGGGAATACCGCCAGCTGTTCGTTGCTCACGGAATCGATTTGAGCTACGACCAGGTGGTTATCAATCAGCCCGAAAAGAGCCAGATCAAGGCGACCAAAAAGATTAAGCAAGAGGCGGAAGAGTTCGTCGCAGAACAGAAGATTGTCTCGGAAGGCGTTGAAGAACAGCAACACGACTAAACCGCCGCTTGCGGCAGTTCGATTTAAAGTAGCGTTTCGTCGGCTCAAGGAGAAGGCATGAAATATCCCGTCAACAGAGAGAGTTTTTTCCGTTTTCCCGCTTCAAGCCGCCCATAAAGAACCCCAAAATTGCCGGTTTTCGAGCCGCACGGTCTTAAAACTCCGTCTGCCTGCCTTATCTATTATCACGGCGGCGGGTTATCACTATAACCTGGCTAAGAGAAAGGTTGCGTATAGTTTACAATGCGTCAATTGCGCAGGCTGAATTTATTTCAGCCTGCGCAATTTTCGTCGGTTGCTTTGTCCGTTTGCGGTAAACGCAGAATTTTTCCGCATTTAATTGAAAATCTGTATTTATTGTGCTATAATACGCTTGAACAAAGCATAAAATTTACCGCTCGACGATAAGCCGGGTTAAAGGAGAGTATAGCGTGAAAAAGAAATTTTTTACTTTTATACCGTCGCTGATTGCGGCGCTGTGCATGGTACTCAATCTTACTGCTTGTAACTTCAACTTAGAGGACTTATTCGGCAACAATAATCAAAGTCATACTCACGTGCTGGAGCACGTAGAGGGCAAACAGCCCACCTGTACTCAGGACGGAAACGTAGAATACTGGCATTGCTCCTCCTGTGGAAAAGATTACGGCGATTCCGACGCGAGAACCGAAATTACGCAGATAACCCTGTCCGCTACGGGTCACTCCGAGGTGACCGTCGCCGACGGCGAAAATCATTGGCAGGAATGTGAAATCTGCCACGGCAAGCTCTCTGAAATGCAGCCTCATACCTCGTCGACCTATTTAAGGAACAGCGAGGAGCACTATAAAATCTGCACGGAGTGCGGCGCAAAGTTCGACGTAGGCGCGCACGCGGAGGGAGAGGACTGCTCTATCTGCGGCTATACGTATTTTGTGGAAACTCACGCCCTGGAACACGTTGAAGGCAAACAGCCCACATGTACTCAGGACGGTAATCTGGAATACTGGTACTGCGCGGAGTGCGACAGGTACTATGCGGACGAGAACGCAGGCGCCGAGCTCTCCGAAGTTACCCTGTCCGCCACGTGACATAAGCAAACGCTGGCGCACGACGGCGAAAATCATTGGCTGGAATGTGAAAACTGCCATATCAGGCTCTCTGCCGACCAGCCGCATACCTGTTCGGCGTATACTTGCGACAGCGATGGGCACTATAAAATCTGCACGGAGTGCGGCGCAAAGTTCGACGAAGGCACGCATACCGACAGTTATTCCTGCACGGTCTGCGGCTATATCGCGGACTACGCGGAAAGGTGCGCGTCCGATTACGGATATGATTATCTCGGCTCGCTGGAGGGCGGGGCTAAGTATCAGGCGTTCTACGCCGAGCTCGACCGCGCGGCTTCCGCCTTCCACGACGATTATTCAAAGAGCGCCCAGATAACCTACGTCGGCAGCTCTACCTATTACGTTGCGGAAACCGTCAACTACTCCTCGTACGGGCTGACTCTCAGTCAGGCGCTTAGCGTCTGGTCCACTTACCGCAACGACCACCCGCTTTACTACTGGCTGTCGGGTCAGGTGGTGTACTCTACGCAGGATATGGCTGTCTGCGTGGACGGCGACTACCGCAGCGGCGCTGCGCGCTCTACTAAAAACCAACAAATTTACTCCGCAATAGACGGATATCTTGATTCCGTCGTCGGCGAAAGCGAGGCGTACCGTCTGGCGTTTGCCTTCCACGATAAAATAATAGAGAACATAGACTATGCGCGCGATTCGGCCGGCGACCCCGTCACCGAAAACTGGGCGCACGGCGTAGAGGGCGTGTTTGCGCGCGGCGCGGCGGTCTGCGAGGGATACGCTAAGGCATTTTCGCTCCTTTTAAACGCCTGCGGCGTGGAAAACGTGTACGTAACGGGTATGAGCAACGGCGAAGGCCACGCCTGGAATATGGTTAAGATCGACGGCGCGTGGTACTGGTACGACCTGACCTGGGACGACCAGCCGAATATCGCAAACGGAATTATTTACGACTATTTCTGCAAGTCCGACGCAACGTTTGCCGACCACTCGCTGAGCGTAACGGGCGATATGAGTTACGGCATAAACTTTCTGTACGACGTGCCCGCGGCAGCCACGCAGGAATACGATTCCGCCGCTTTAGAATACGGCGAAACCTTTACCGTCGGCAATTTCAGCTATCAGGTGTGCGGCTTCGACTGCGTTTCAATCGTCGGGTGCAATTCAAGCGTAACCGGCGGAATAACTTTAACCGAAAGCGTTACCTACGACGAAAGGGAATATACCCTTTCGCAGATAGGCAGGGACGCCTTCAGCGGCGAAACCAGACTTACAAGCCTTGTCATTCCCTCAACCGTAAACGTAATATATAACTTCGCGTTCGACGGCTGTACTCGCCTTTCATCTGTAACGTTTGAAGATAAGAGCGGTTGGCAAAGGACGGTAAACGGCGTAACTACTCAGATTGACGCGTCATCGCTCGAAAGCGTTTCCGAGGCGGCAGGGCTGTTGAAGGAAACCTACGTTTCGGGCGGGTATAAGTACCAGTACGTGTGGAAAAAGACCGCGTCTTGACGGCGCGCGTACGGCAACGACGGCATACAGGCAAAAGGGGAACAAAATGGACACTCACGTCTATAGGATAGGCAACAATTTATACGTAAACTTAACCAACCGCTGCACCAACCGCTGTACCTTCTGCGTAAGGGAGCAGAGCGCCGTGTACGAGGGCTATTCGCTCTGGCTAAAGGACGGCGAACCGAGCGCGGAGCAGGTCATATCGGAAATAGGCGACCCCAAGGACTACGACGAAGTCGTGTTCTGCGGCTACGGCGAGCCCACGTATCGCCTGAACGCGATTTTAAAGATAAGCGACTACGTTCACGCCAAAGGCGGCAGAACGCGGCTGAACACCAACGGGCACGGCAACTTTATAAACGGCAGAAGCATAGCTTCGGAGCTGAAAGGCAGATTGGACGGAATCAATATTTCTTTGAACACTCCCGACAGGGACGGCTACAACGCCGTCTGCCGTCCGCAGTTCGATTGCGCGTTCGAGGCTATGACAGAGTTTGCCAAGGACTGCAAGGCGGCAGGGTTAAACTGTTGGTTTTCGGTAGTGGACTGTATTGGCAGGGAGCGGGTGGAGGAGTGCCGCCGCTTTGCGCAAACCGTAGGCATACCCCTGCGCGTGCGCGAATTCATAGACAATACGGAAAAATAATAAATTACGCGGCGGAGAAACCAGATTTCTCCGCCGCGCTCTTTTGCGTCAATCGGTAATTTATTTCAACGTCGCTCTGCGCGTCCGCGTTTTCAGACGTTTGAATTTCAGCCCTTATTCAAAAGTCCCTCGCTTAAGGAAAGTATCTGCGCCGCGTATCTCTTCTTGCGCGATTTTAAAATAGCCCTGTATATAAAGTAGTTGGCTACAACCAAGCCTATTCCCGCAACGCCTATAACTATGCCCAAGGGCAGGGCATAAGCCGCCGCGCCGCCTATAACGCCCATTGCAAGGCACATACCCGAGCCCAGCACGAGCGAGCCGACTATGCCGAAGGTATAGGCAAATACGTTTGCGGGACGCTTTACTTTTGCGTCCAGCTCGCGCAAGTCGTCCACCGCGTCGCGGCTGTGTTCGCCGTATTCTTCCTTAAGTCGCTGTGCGTATTCCTTCTGTTCATTGATACTCATAATAAAAATCTCCTTAAATTTAATTCGGTTATATTATAGACCGCCCGTATTGCGGTTTTGATGCGGTAAGGTTTTTATTCGGTAAATAATTTGTAAAGGTTTTGTAAATTGCGCGGAAGTTGAAATAAATTGCGGCGCGGCGATAAAATTTTATCGCCGCGCCGCGCGCTTTATCAGTTTAATTTTTTCGCTCATTGTTCAACAGCTCGTCCGAAAGCTCTAAAATCTTTTTGGAATACTTTTTTCGGTTGCGCTTTAAAAGTGCGCCGTAAATAAAGTATGCCGCCGCCGCAATCGCAATGCCCGCGACGGAAAGGACTATTCCCCATACCGTCTGCCCGTAGGACGTAACCAGCGCCATGCCTCCGCCGAAGGCGAGCGTGCCCGCAACGCCCGTGGTAATGCCCGCAACCCTGGGTGGAACTTTAACCTGCCTGTCCAGCTTTTTCAGCTCTTCAAACTTGTCGGCTTGCCCGCCGTCTGAATAATATTCCCGCCTGATTGCCTCTATTTCGCGCCGTTCCTCCTCGGTCGGCGCCCTGTAAGTGTATTTAAAGCGTCTGTCGTCCGCCATAACTCTCTCCTCAGATTTTTCCGCGCAGTACTATGGTAAAGGCCGCGCCCTTTCCGGGCTCGCTCTCCACCGAAATTTCTCCGCCCAGAACGTCTATAACCTTTTTAACCAGCGCAAGCCCCAGTCCGTTGCCCTCGCTTGCGTGCGAGGTGTCGCCCTGATAAAATTTTTCAAATATGTGCTTGCCCGTCTCTGGTGAAATGCCGCAGCCCGTATCCGAAATTTTAACGATAGCGTTGTTTCCTTCGCCCTTTAAACTTACGCTGATTTTTCCGCCGCAGTCGGTGAACTTTACTGCGTTGGACAAAAGGTTGTTCCAGATAATTTCCAGACAGCTCGGCGAGGATATCACGCTGACCTCGTCCAGCTCGCATTCAAGCCCGATATTCTTTTGCTCTATCGCCTCTTCAAACCTCACCACGGCGTCGGCAAGCATTTCGTCCAGCTTTATCCGTTCGTATTCGGGCTTAATCTCCTGGTTCTCCAGCTTGTTCAGCTTCAACACGTTTACCACCAGGTCGGACAGCCGTTCCGACGCGGCAACCAGAGTGTCGGCGTACTGCCTGCGCTCTTCTTCGCCGATATTCCCGTCGCGAAGGAGCGCTGCGTAGCTGCGTATAACCGCAAGCGGAGTTTTCAGCTCGTGCGAGACGTTGGATATAAAGTCGTTGTGTAAGACCTCGGTCTTTGCAAGCTCCGCAGCCATTCTGTTTATGTTTTCCATAATGTAGTCGTAGTCGTTATGGCGGCTCAAAGGGCGGTCGATTTCCAGCCTTACAGAAAAATCGCCCGAAGCTATCCTTTCGGTTGCGTCCATAATCTTCTGCACTGGCTTGTCCACGGTCAGCTTTCTTCTTATACAGTCGAACAGCGTGCACAGCGCCGCAAGCACTACTATGACGCACAGCATAATCAGCGCAATCCATCTGTTGTCGCATCTCTCTTCAACCAGCGCGTAAATCATCACGGCCACCGTAACTACCACCGATATGGTCAGAAAGAACGCTATCGCGCCCCTGAGCGACAATAACTTGCCCTTACTCTTCATTTAAGCACCGCCTTGTAGCCCAAGCCGTGCACGGTAATTATTTCAAAGCCCGTGCAATCTGCGGTCTTGTCTCTCAGCCTCGCCATATATACGTCCACCGTGCGAGAGGTGGCGGAGGCGTCGAAGTCCCAGAACTCCTCCATAAGTTTGGAGCGGGTAAAGGTCTTTTTGGGGTAGGACAGCATCTTGAATAAGATGTCGAACTCCCTTACGGTCAGGGCAAGCTCTTCTCCGTCCACGTAGGCGGTGTGTTCTTCCCTGTTCATCGTCAGGTTGCCCACGCATACTTCGTTGCTCCGCTCTATGTTGGCGCGGCGGAGCAGCGCGCCCACACGCATCATGAGCACGTCCGCGTCGAAGGGCTTTACTATGTAGTCGTCGATGCCCAGGTTATAGCCGTACTGCTTGGACGGCTTGTCGTCAAGCGCGGTCATAAACAGAATGGGTATCTTTGCGTCCCGCCTTCTCACTTCGGCGGCAAGCGTAAAGCCGTCGGTCTCGGGCATCATCACGTCGCTTATAATCATGTCGAAGGACTGCTCCTCTAAAATTTCCAACGCCTCTCTGCCGTTAAGGCAGGAGCGCAGTTCGTAGCCGCTGTTCTTAAGATACGTGCATACCAGTCGGTTAATCGCCGCGTCGTCCTCGGCAACGAGAATTTTATACATATTTTCCTCCCGATTTTTACTGTACTTAATTATACCGCAAAACCGCCTATTTTGCAAAATTATACGCCCGTTCGGTTGCCTATTTGTTTCATAAACGTAAAAGTTTTGTAACAATCCGCTCTTCCGTGGACATTTCCGCGCGTTTGTGGTAAGATTGAAGCGAGGGTTACGGATATGAAACAGACTGTAGAAGTGGTCGCGGCGCTTATTCGCGACGGGCAAAAATTTTTAATTTGCAGGCGCCCTGCGCACAAGGCAAGGGGGCTTTTGTGGGAATTTGTCGGCGGCAAGGTCGAACAAGGCGAAACGCCCGAACAGGCGCTTATAAGGGAATGCCGCGAGGAGTTGGCAATCACCGTCAAACCCTTCGGCGAGTTTGCAAAGGTCAGGCACGAATATCCCGATATTATCGTCAACCTCACTCTGTTCGAATGTAAAATCGAGAGCGGCGAGCCGCGACTTATCGAGCACGCGGATATGAAGTGGATAGCGCCGTCCGAAATTCCCGATTACGAATTCTGCCCTGCCGACGTGGAAATCCTAAATAAGCTAATGGCGTAAATACCGTCGGCGACAGGCTCACTTTTAGCATTTGTACGCGTACGCGCGTATGCGCGCATACGCGTATAATATTTATGTGCGCGCATAAAAATTAGTTGCTTTAAACTATTTTGTTATTATATAACAATCAATATTGTTAAAACAGTTCAAAAAGTCTGTTATATTTCATTTTGAAAATGGGTATAAAAAAATATTATACCCATATTTTTAATTTTTTTGTAATAAATTTGTCGGCAAAAATCAGGCGTTTCGGGGCGCAAAAAACCCATATCTTGGGGTTAAAGCGCAATTAAGGCACAAAAATTCGGGCTAGGGTAAAAATGCGGGCAAAATAAGTGCTTTTTTAGCGAAAAACGCTGCAAAACGCCCCGAAACCGCGCAAAATTGCGCGTTCAAACAGTTGACTTTCCGCGACGCGTTATTATATAATAGACAGGCGCGTTGAGAAAAGTGCGTATTGGGATGAGGCGTAAAGTTACTTCAAAATCCCCTCGGGCTACGGGGGAAAGATAATTTACGCTGACAAATGTAGGGGCGCGACCCCTGCGACTAACCGTGGCTTTTGTTAAGTTACGCCATCAGTTTGGCGTTTTTTGATGCAAAAACCGCGATACACACGGTTAAGTTGACGCGACGAAATCAATTTTTGTTAGTATAAAAGGAGAAACAATGGCAGGACAGAAAATCAGAATCAAACTTGCGGCTTACGACCACGAACTCGTAGACCTTGCAGCTTCCAGAATCGTTGAAACGATGAAGAAGAGCGGCGCTAAAATTTCGGGACCCATACCCCTTCCCACGGAACGCGAAATAGTAACCATTTTGCGTTGCCCCCACAAGTATAAGGACAGCCGCGAACAGTTCGAACAGAGAACCTACAAGAGAATCATCGACATCTACACCCCCAACGCAAAACTTCTGGACACGGTTCAGCTTCCCGCAGGCGTAGATATCAAAATCAAGCTCTGATAGGTCGCGCGGTAAATCAACAAGTCAATATAGATACTCTACGGACGTCAGACGACGGGCTTTACGGGCGGGGGAAACTTCCCTTAAAGCTGCGGCGCAACTGCGAACGCGGTATCTGAAAATAAAAAAAATTCGGAGGAACTTTAACATTATGATTAAAGCAATCATCGGACGTAAAGCCGGCATGACGCAGGTATTTACGGCGGAGGGAAAAGTAATTCCTGTAACGGTAATCGAGGCAGGTCCCTGCCCCGTCGTCCAGATCAAAACTGTTGAAAAAGACGGATATTCCGCTTTGAAGCTCGGTTTTGACAAGACGGAAGAAAAAAAGCTCACCAAGCCCGAGCTCGGTCAGTTCAAGAAGGCCGGCGTCGCTCCCTGCAAGGTACTCAAGGAATTCAGGCTTTCCGACCTCAGCGCATACGCTGTCGGCGGCGAAGTAAAGGCGGACGTATTTGCGGCAGGCGACAAGGTTGACGTACACGGCGTAACCAAGGGCCACGGATATTCGGGCGTAATCAAGAGATGGAATCAGCACCGTCTCAAGGAAACTCACGGCGTAGGCCCCGTGCACAGAGAGCCCGGTTCAATGGGCGCAAACAGCTCTCCTTCAAGAGTATTCAAGAACAAGCACCTCGCCGGTCAGTACGGCTGCGAGAACGTGACCGTTCAGAACCTTGAAGTCGTAAGAGTGGACGTTGAAAGGAACTGCATTCTCATTAAGGGCTCGGTTCCCGGACCCGACGGAAGCGTCGTAACCATCAACGATACCGTTAAATAAGAGGAGGACTAGAAGATGCCCAGCATTAAAGTATATAAAATGGACGGCACCGAGGCAGGTTCGTTGGAACTCAGCGAAAAGGTATTCGGTGCGGAATACAGGGAAGAGTTGATTCATCAGGCAGTCGTAACCAGACTTGCCAACGAAAGACAGGGTACGAAGTCCACTCTCACCCGTACGGAAGTACGCGGCGGCGGCAGAAAGCCCTGGAGACAGAAGGGCACGGGTAACGCCCGTCAGGGTTCCATCCGCGCTCCCCAGTGGATTAAGGGCGGCGTAGTATTCGCACCCAAGAGCCGCGACTTTTCCAAGGATATGAACAAGAAGGCGAAGGCGGCGGCGCTTGTATCCGCGCTTTCCAAGAAAGTCGCCGACGGCGAAATGGTAGTTATCGACGAGCTTTCCGTAAAGGAAGGTAAGACCAAGGAAATGATAGCGTTCAAAAAGGCGCTCGGTCTCGATAAGACCGCAGTGGTAGTTATGGACGCAGCGGACGAGAAGGTAATTCTTGCGGCAAGAAACGTAGAAAAACTTTCCACCCTTCCCGTCGAGCAGATTTCCACCTACGAAGTCGTAGCAAACGCAAAGGTCGTTTTAACCAAGGCGGCAGTCAAGAAAATAGAGGAGGTCTACGGAGAATAATGTTAGCGCAGGACGTAATCATTAAACCCCTTCTCACCGAAAAGGGTTACGACGGAATAGCCGATAAGAAGTACACCTTCGTGGTTGCAAAGTCGGCAAACAAAACGCAGATTAAACTCGCCGTTGAAAAGCTGTTCGGAGTTCAGGTAGAAAGCGTGAACACCGTAAACTGCAAGGGCAAGTTAAAGAGAATGGGCAGGAATCAGGGCTACACCCCCGATTACAAGAAGGCAATCGTTCAGCTCAAGGCTGACTCCAAGACGATTGAGTTCTTCGACTCGTTATCCTGATAGGAGGTAAAATATGGCAATCAAAAGATATAAACCCACGTCCCCCTCGCGCCGTTTTATGACGGTAAGCGCCTACACGGAGCTTTCCGGGGATAAGCCCGAAAGAAGCCTTCTTCACGATAAGAGAAAGTCGGGCGGCAGAAACAACACCGGCAGAATCACCGTTCGTCACATCGGTGGCGGCAACAGAATCAAGTACAGAGTAATCGACTTCAAGCGCAGAAAGGACGGTATCCCCGCAACGGTCAAGTCGATTCAGTACGACCCCAACAGGTCTGCAAACATCGCGCTCATCTGCTATGCAGACGGCGAAAAGGCATATATCCTTGCTCCCGTCGGCCTCAACGTAGGCGACAAGGTAGTTTCCGGCAAGGGTGCGGACATTAAGGCGGGCAACGCGCTTGCTCTTGAAGATATTCCCGTAGGTACCGTGGTTCACGCAATCGAGCTTCAGCCCGGCAGAGGCGCTCAGATAGCGAGAGCGGCAGGTATCTCCGCGCAGATTATGGCAAAGGAAGGCGCTTACGCAACACTTAAGATGCCCTCCGGCGAAATGCGTCTGGTTTCAAT
The DNA here is from genome assembly GCA_051884095.1 of Candidatus Coproplasma sp. GTDB lineage: Bacteria > Bacillota > Clostridia > Christensenellales > Borkfalkiaceae > Coproplasma. Next base: position 560 of record JBJEUZ010000049.1, on the reverse strand, counting down.
CAAGTGCAAGGCAACCGTAGGTCAGGTGGGCAACGTTGAACACGAAATAGTTCACCTCGGCAAGGCGGGCAAGACCAGATATCTCGGCACCAGACCCACCGTACGCGGCTCGGTAATGAACCCCAACGACCACCCTCACGGCGGCGGCGAAGGCAAGTGCCCCGTCGGCCACGCAGGTCCTATGACCCCTTGGGGCAAGCCTGCACTCGGCTACAAGACCAGAAAGAAGAAGAATACTTCTTCCAAATATATCTTAAAGAGAATCAACTAAGAAGGAGGAAAGATAAATGTCAAGAAGCGTTAAGAAAGGCCCTTACTATGAAGAAAGGCTTATGTCAAGAATCGAAGCTATGAACGCGGCAGGCGAAAAGAAAGTCGTTAAGACCTGGTCGAGAGCGACTACCATCTTCCCCCAGATGGTTGGTCACACGATAGCGGTATACGACGGAAGAAAGCACGTTCCCGTATATATCACCGAAGATATGGTAGGCTGCAAGCTCGGCGAGTTCGCACCCACCAGAACGTTCAAGGGACATGCGGCAAAGACCGTTGGCAAGAAG
>JBJEUZ010000048.1:0-16702 GCA_051884095.1 Candidatus Coproplasma sp. | reverse complement strand
CAGACGGTGCAGGATTACGGCGTTAATCTTATCAGCGTCGAAGAGGGAATCGATTCCTCGCAGGCGAGCGGAAAGTTGCTTATCTCTGTTTTGTCTGCCGTTGCAGAAATAGAGCGAGAAAATATTCTCGAACAGACGATGAACGGCAGACGGGAAAAGGCAAGGCAGGGTTTGTGGAACGGCGGACCTGCTCCATACGGCTACTCGCTTAAAGATGACACCCTTGAAATAAATGAAGAGGAAGCGGGGGTCGTGCGGATTATTTTCGATAAATTCGCTAATTCGGGTTTGGGCTATAACGGCGTAGCAAAATATCTCAATTTGCAAGGAATAGGGAAAAATCGGCACAAAGAAAGCGACATAACCGTTTGGAGCGCAAGAAGCGTTCAGTGTGTTCTGGACAACCCCGTGTATGCAGGTAAGATAGCATACGGCAGACGAACCAAAGAAAAGGTAAAGGGCAGTCGGGACGATTACCGTACAATTCGTTCAAAAGACTATCTTCTGTTCGACGGAAAGCACCAAGCGTTGATAGATAACGAAACTTGGGAAAAGACAAGGGCGAAGAGAAATAGTACGGGAGTAAAATCGCCTTCAAGAGTCGGGAGAGAGCGTATCCATCTTTTAACGGGGTTATTGCGTTGTCCGAAGTGCGGCAGTCCGATGTATTGTAACCGTCATTATTGGCAGAAGAAGGACGGGACGGATAAAGACGTTTATTACTATTACTGTGGTCATAACGGCAATCCGAGAGGTTACGTCTGCGACTATAAAGCGAAACTCAAAAAGACGGATATAGAACCGTACGTGATAGAGGCAATAATGGAACTTGTTCGTGGGGAATCGTTTGCCAAAGAGATAGAGAGCCGCATAGGTCAGCCTGTAAACACACAAGCGATTGACAAAGAGCTTACGAACTTCAAAAAGAAACTGCTTGAAGTGGAAAGCAATAAGGCAAATCTGGAAGAGGCAATCGATAACCTTCCGCTTGACGCAAAGTACAGGGAGCGCAAATTGCGGGATATGTCGGCACGACTTGACGGTTTGTACGATTCGATGGCTGAATTGGAGGAAAATATAGCGGACGCCGAATTGAGAAAGACGGCAATGGAAGAAGATGCGATAACGTTGGATAATATCTATAAATTACTCTTGTCGTTCGACGAGATTTATGATATAATGTCAGAGAAAGAAAAGAAGGACTTGATATCCTATCTCATAAAAGAGGTGCAGATATACCCCAACGACGAGCCGGCGGTTATGCCCTTAAAGTCGATAACGCTTAATTTTCCCATCTATATCGACAATCAAGAGGTGAATAAATTACTGTGGGATAAACAGGGCAGTGTCGAGACGTTGGTCGTGCTGAGCAGAAGTACAATTTAGAAGATACCTATTTTAACTATCCGACGTGAGGTTTACGTCGGATAGTTTTTATGTTGAACTGAAAAATTATTGCGCGCGGGTTTATTAAAAAGGTTTATAAATTTGGGATTTACAAATTTTAATTTTTATGATAAGATAACCGTATAACAGCCGAGCAGATTAAGTTTTAAAGATTTACTAAGGCTTCGACAAGGAAATTTACCGATGAAGTTTTCAGATAAACTAAAAAAAATACCGTTCCTGACAGTCGGGCTAATAATCGTAATGCTGACGGGCTTTCTGTTTCTGTGGTTGAGCTGCAAGGATAACGCCCAGGCTACGGCGGCAATGAATATTCGCGTAAGTTTTCAGGGCGAATACCGTATTGCGGACGAAGAATTCAAACCGCTGACGTGCGGAGAAAAAATCCCCGCGGACAGGGGCGATTTGACCTTGCGCGGATACTTTCAATTACAGCTATCGGACGACGTCGTAATCGGTCGGGTTCCTAAAGGTTTCATTATAGCTATGTACTTTAACCATATCGGCGCAACGCTCTATATCGACGGACAGGAGCCGCACATGTTCGACTCGGAAATCAAGTCGTTAAGCCGCGACTCCTGCGGTCAGGTATGGATAACTTACGCCTATACGGGCGATGAAAATCAGGAAGTGACGTTGGTTTTACATAATCCTCACGCCTTCGGAAACGTAACCGCCTATAACGATTTTTTGGACAATATGTACGTCTATTCGGAAGTTGCGTTCGAAAATATGATGACGAACGAGGGCGCTTTCGACAGGGGCGTCGGCTTTGTCTTTATAATAGTCGGGCTTGTGCTTCTCGGCGTCGCACTGTACGCCGCGCTTCTGCGCTTAAAACAGGGTTCACTCATTATGAATTACGGGCTAATCACCTTCTTTGCCGGCGCGTATTTCATATTCGGCGCAAAAAACGTAAATGTATGGAACAACCTGGTGGTCTTTAACACTTCGGCACTCATACTCAGCTCTATGCTGTTCGCCGTCTTTTTAAGCAGTCTTGCGGTAAGCCTGTTGACGGGTAAAATAAAGACCGTAGGCAAGGCGGCGGTGGGCGCTTCGGGACTGTCCGCGTTTGTTCTGATGCTCGTCGTTCTCTTTTCAGACCTGCTCTTCTACGATATCAGGTTTATCTGGGGTATAATTCAGTGTACCGTAAGCCTTATTTTGCTGGCGCTAATAATTATAAGTTTCAATGGCAAAAGGGATAAAAATCTCTTTCTGCTGTTGCCGTGCGCGCTGTCGTTCGCGGCTTACTGTCTGGACTTTGTAAGCATTGCCTTCGGGTGGTGGGCTGAAGGCGCGGCTTCAAAAATCGCATTCTGCATCACCCTTCTGGTCGCGCTCGTGCTGGTTTTAAGAATAATGCCGCATAATATCCGCGCGGCAATGCGCGAAAAGGAGCTGATTGCCGAGCGCAACAAATTGCAGGCGGAGCTTCAGGAAAGCCGCGTTTCCATTATGCTCTCGCAGATACAGCCTCACTTTTTGTATAACACCCTCAATACCATATATCACCTGTGCGGAAAGGACGCGGACACGGCGCGCAACGCCATAAGCTCGTTTTCCGATTACCTCCGCAACAACCTCGACTCTATCGACTGTAACGAGCTTATCGTATTCGAAAAGGAATTACAGCACGTCAAGACCTATCTTGAGCTTGAAAGCATACGTTTCGGCGACGAACTGACCGTATTTTACGATATTCGCGTTTCGGGCTTCCTCTTGCCCATTCTGACTATACAGCCGCTCGTGGAAAACGCCGTCAAGCACGGAACCAGCAAAAAGCGCGGTGGCGGCAGCGTTACCGTCGGGACAAGGGAGCGCGAAAACTGCTATGAAGTTATTGTCAGCGATACGGGCGCAGGCTTCGATACGGAGCGCTATGCCGAGGACGGAAAAAAACACGTGGGCATAGAAAACGTCCGTCAGAGGCTGAAAACGATGTGCGGCGGCACGCTTGACATAGTCAGCGAGGTCGACAAGGGCACGACGGCGACCGTTAAGATACCGAAAAGGGAGGCGGACTGATTTGAATATAATAGCCGTAGACGACGAAAGGCTTGCCCTTGAAGGGTTGGTCGAAGCCGTCGTAAGCGCCTGTCCTCAGGCGGAGGTAAAGGGATTCAGGTATGCCGAGGACGCGCTTGAATATGCCGAAAACAAAGTAATCGACGCGGCGTTTTTAGATATCGAAATGGCGGGAATCGACGGCGTGGAACTGGCGCTCAGGCTAAAGGAGCTCAACCCTGACGTCAACGTGATTTTTGCGACGGGTTACGGCAACTACCGCGACGCGGCGTTCGATATGCACGCCAGCGGATATCTGGTCAAGCCCATAACACCGCAAAAGGTTGCGCGCGAGCTTGCCGAATTGAGGCGCCCGGTAGCCCCTTTAAAGCGCGTAAGGCTACAGACGTTCGGCAATTTCGAGGCGTATCTCGACGACAAGCCGCTAAATTTCAGGTACGCAAAGTCCAAGGAGTTGCTTGCCTATCTTGTGGACAGACGGGGCGCGCTGTGCACCGTGGGAGAAATGATTGCCGTGCTGTTCGAGGACGACGGCGAGCATACCACATATTTCAAGAGTATCCGCGCCGACCTTTTAAATACGCTTAAGGCGTGCGGGTGCGACGGAATAATCGCCATAAGTCACGGAAGGTTGGGTATTGTCCCTGCGGAGGTAGAGTGCGATTATTTTGACTTTTCCGAGGAGAAAACGGGCGGCGCAGGCGCTTACCGCGGCGAATATATGGCTCAGTACAGCTGGGCGGAGACTACGCACGCATATTTAGATAAGAAAGCAAAATTTTAACAGAACCCATTTTTGCAATAAAAATTATTATAAAACGGCGCAAAAAGTCGCCGTTTTTTTATTTGTGCATACTTTCAGCATACTTTAACCGTGTACAATAAACGGTGTGAAGGAATATAATTCTTTCGCATGGTCAAATAAGGTTAAAATACCGACGCAGGCGACGTCGGACAGGCGGCTTAAAATAAATAAATTTATATAAAGGAGAAAATATTATGAATTTTATAGAAAAGGTGTTTCCTGAACTTGCAGGTCAAACGTTGCCCGTGATAATTATCACGCTGGCAATAACGTTGGCTGTCTACGTACTGATTGTAGTAGCCGAGTGGAAGATGTTCACCAAGATGGGTGAAAAGGGCTGGAAGAGCCTTATCCCCGTGTACAATCTGTACATACTGCTTAAAAGATGCAGCAAAGTTTCCTACCTGTGGCAGATGATTGTCGGCGGCGTTATAATTGTTATAATCGACGCTTTGTATTATGCAAAGGTAATAAACGCGGATGTTCCCTGGATGGCAATCGTGTTCGGTCTCTTGCAGCTTGCGGCAATAATCTGGGTGCTCGTGCTTGAAATCAAGTATATGCACGGCGTTTCAAAGTCGTTCGGTCACGGCGCGGGCTTTACCGTAGGTTTAATATTTTTAACCTTCATCTTCAGCTTGATTCTCAGCTTCGGTTCCTCGCAGTATCAGGCAATCAACGATGAAAACGAGTAAACAATAATTAAATTCCGCTATCGTGCGGACTTGGGGGTTAATTATGGCAGAATTTACAAATTGGGTGCGCGAGCTCGCGGACGGAGCGTTCAACGGCGTTTCGGACGGGGTAATAATCGCAATGAGCATAGTATCGGGCCTTTTGATTATCGCTTCAATCTTTGCCTTCTTCGTATCGGTTTACCTTGCGTGCAAATACGTGGTTTATAACAAGAAGCGCAACAGCTGCGGCAAGACGGGCGAGCAGGTTGCAAGAACCATACTCGACAGAAACGGACTTCAGAAAATAAAGGTCTCCGCGACGGGCTCGATACTCTTCGGCAACAGCTACAGCCACTACTTCAAAAAGGTAAGGCTGCGCCGTCTTACGTGGAAAAAGGACAGCGTAACCTCGCTTGCAATGGCGGCGCAAAAATCTGCGCTTGCCGTTCTGGACAAGGAAAAGGATCCCGACATGAAGGCGCGCGTGCGCATGACGCCCGTAATATATTTCGGACCCGTTGCGTTCGTTCCGCTGGTCTTAATCGGCGTGTTGCTGGACGTCCTGGTATTCACTAACGCCAACGGTCTGTGCACGTTTATTCTCACGTGCATAGCTTCGCTGATTTACGTGCTGTCCTTCGTTATGTCCATTCTCGTCTTAAAGACTGAAAAGAAGGCGCAAAAGCGCGCTTACGAGATTATGAAAGAGCAGGGCATTGCAACCGCCGAAGAGCTTGAAATGTGCAAAAAGCTGTTCAGACTCTATAATATCGAATATATCAACGATATGATTATAGCGCTTCTGGAGCTCATCTACAGAGTACTTCAGATAATCGCGTATGCGCAAAGCTCGTCGTCATCCTCTAATTCCTGACGTTGCGACCGTTTAAGAGAGAGCGTGAAAAGAATTTAAAATCTAAAGTTCAGCGGGGCAGCGGTTTTCAACCGCTGCCCCGCAACCGTATGCCATGCGGCAAGCTATAATATTTAATGGCATTCAGACTTACTTAAAAATTCAATCATACCGCAAAAACCTGTTGACAAATCAACAGGTTTTTGTTATACTTACGGACAAACAGGCAAAAAGTCGCCGCCGCATACGTGCAAGAGGATAAAATGCAAGAGAGATTTAAAAATTTTACCGTACTCATAACCAAACTCAACCGCAGTATTCACAGGATAAAGACGCAGGAAATGGCAAAATATAACCTTAAAAGTCCGCACGTTTCCTGCCTTTACTATCTGTCGATATACGGAACGCTCACGGCAAAGGAGCTGTGCGACGTGTGCGAAGAGGACAAGGCGGCGGTGTCGCGCTCGGTCGAATATCTTGAGCAGGAGGGGTTCATCTCCTGCAATTCTTCGGCGCAAAAGCGGTACAAGGCGGCGTTTGTTTTGACCGAAAAGGGCAAGCAGGTGGCGGCGGGAATTGCCGGCACCATAGAAAAAGTTGTGGATATCGCAGGCGAAGGAATTTGCGACGAGGACAGAAAGACCCTGTACGCCTGCCTTGAAAGGATAGACGACAATCTTTTAAAAATTTGTGAAAAATACGGAGAGTAAATAATGGCTGTAAAGATTATGATAGATTCCGCTTCGGATATAAGCGCGTCGGAGGCGGAAAAGCTGGGCGTAATTATGGTGCCCATGACCATCTCCTTCGGCAAGGAAGAATACTTCGACGGGGTAGACCTTCTGCCGGAAAAATTCTACGAAAAACTTATCGAGAGCGACGAACTGCCCAAAACGGGGCAGGTTACGGCGTTCCGCTTTGAAGAGGCGATAAAAAATAACCTGGGCGACGGCGATGAAATAGTTATAATAACCATTTCAAGCAAGCTGTCGGGAACGTATTCGGGTGCAGTTTCCGCGGCGCAAAACTTTGGCGGAAGAGTGCGCGTGGTGGATAGTTTAAACGCCTGTACGGGCGAAAGAATACTTTGCCTGCACGCCCTTAAACTCCGCGATAGCGGCAGGTCTGCAAAGGATATTGCGGCAGAGCTTGAGCGTCTGCGCAAAAAGGTAGTGGTCATGGCGCTGTTGGGGACCTTGGAATATCTTAAAAAGGGCGGCAGAATTTCCGCGGCGGTTGCGTTCGCGGGCGAAATGCTTTCGCTGAAGCCCGTAGTAGCCGTAGAGGACGGCGAGGTAAAGCTGGTTGGAAAGGCGCTTGGCTCCAAGAAGGGCAACAATCTGCTGACTAAACTTATTGCCGAAAAGGGCGGCATAGACTTTTCTATGCCCTACGGCGTAATGTGGTCGGGGCTGGAGAACGCAATGCTCAAAAAGTACGTTGCCGACAGCGAGCATATCTGGAATGGTCAAACAAGCAATTTGCCCGCGTATATGTTGGGGGGAACCATAGGCACTCACGTGGGCCCCGGCGCTATCGGCGTGGCGTTTTTCTGTAAGTAAAGGACGACAATTTGATTATAACGGTTTAAATAGAGCGCGCGGTTGCGAAAATCTTTCGCAACCGCGCGCCTTTTAATCAGTCCTTACGTTTGTCGCCTACGTATTCGGCGTGGAATCTCGCCACCTCTTCGGGGTCGGCGGAAATTGTCTGCAAAAGCCCCGTGCACTCGGTCGCGCACACTCCTCCCTCGTAAACGTCGTCAATCATTTTTTTGCTGTTTTTCTTTCCCATACTGCTATTTTGCGCAATTCGCGCGGCAATATGCGCCGACTATTCAAAAAATACAAAAGGCGCGTTTACAAAAATTCCGCAACCGCGCCTTGAATGGTGAATCTTAAAATTTAGTTTTCTTCGCTTTTTATGCCGAGATATGCCTTGACTTCCTCGGGAGTAACCAGCTCTTTAATCTCGTTAAAGGTGGGGAGCAACATATCGTAACGCTTATTTACGTCGGAAATTATCGAGGAGGCAACGGATATCTCCACGGACTGTGGTATACCGTTGTTTTTATTTTTTTCATAGGCGTCCGCGGAGAAGGTGTTCAGGTTTTCCCGTTGGACAAACATCATGGGGATTTCGGCTTCAACCTTTTCGTATTTTTCGTTTTCAAAATCATAAACATAATAATACAAGGTTTTCATTTCTATATCGAATCTTCTCGAGGTCTTTACGCCTAAAACGCTGTTTCTGTATGGTGTAAAGGGATTTGCGCTTCCGTTAACGTATATGGTATCTGCGTTTAAATCATTAGTTTGATCGACTTTCTTAATCGTAGTTATACCGTTAACGTCTTTAAGATGGAACCACATAGTGTCGTAATCTACCGTTTTAACAGTTTCCTTGACTTCGGATGCTATCAGTTGCCCTGTCGCGCTGTCGTATACCTCTGCATATCCTTCGATAATCAGGTCGTCCGATTCGCGCTTGTTAGATATTATGGTGGTATATTTTTCCTCAACGTAAATTATGGCGCTCGTCTTTATGACGCTGAAACTGTCGGTGCCTACGAATTCGTACAGATATCCTAGCGTTGCGTCATCTTCTTTTATGAATTCTATCTGCGCCAAAGCGTAACCGGTTACGCTCGCTGCTATTTTTATGTAATTTTCGCTCATCTCATATTTAACGAGATTTGCATTTGTCAGTTTCACCAAACCTGTGCGTAATCCGGTATTTTCATTGTAAGTAATACTGATTTCCGCAGATTGATACGACGCAAGTAAAGAGTAACCGTCTTCTGTTACCGTTATACTTACCGTGTAATTCTCGCCCGTCTTTGAAAACTGTTGATAGTTGTCGGGATTTTTGTTGATAAAGGTCTGATAAGCCTCGATTATTGTGTCTAAAACGCCGTACAAGCCGTTAAGATATTTTAAAACCGTGCTTGCGCCGTTTAGTGTGGAGTAAAGCACGTTCATCTGTTTCCCCATACCGCAAACGGGTATTTCCGAAACGGCTGTAAAATCCGAGAAGTCGGGTAACGCGTCGTTTAAAGCTATATTTACCGGAGCAAAACTTTCAGGCATAAACGACCAAGGGTCAGGCCGTTCAAGCAAATTATTCACTATGGTTTTAGCCATAACCGTATTAGAGGGGCGGGTTATCGTCAGCGTAGCTTCCAGAGTGAGCGGTATATAGTTCGCGCCTGTCAGCGTGGCGGTTGCAGAGTATGTGCCTACGTCCGAGCCTGTATTATCCGTATAGGAGACGGACACGCCGGAGGGAACGTTGCCGCTTATCAATACCGAATGTTCGTCGCCGTCCCAAGTAACCGTCTTATCTTCAAAAGTAATGCCGGATAATTCGGCTTTTTCAATGGTAAGAGTAGCTTGAAGAGTCTTGGTTGCGTAACCCACTCCCGAAAGAGTAGCCGTCGCGTTATAGACGCCTGCATTGACTGCGGAAGCCGAATCGTACGATACGGTTACGCCGTCAGGCACCACTCCGCTTACGGTTATAGAATGTTCTAATCCGTCGTAGGTTACGGTTACGTCTGAAAAAGTAACGCCGTTTATCTTCTCCTCACGATTGCCTTGGTCGCAGGCTATGAGAGCTGAGGTAAAGAGTGCAAGGGCGCATACTGAAAATAAAATAAGAAGTTTTTTATGCATTTATTAATTCTCGTCCTTTTAAATACTGTAAGAGCTTAATTTGATTACTTATTGTAAATTTTGTCATTTGCTCTAAGTTTACTTCCTTCATCTTTACGATTATGCAGAGCAAAGGGGAAAATAACTGCGGCGTAGAGCGGCGTTACTATCAGACCGACTAAGAAGACCAAAACCGAGAGTATGAGTGAGAGGATAGCTCCTCCGATTTTGACGAGAAGCAGGAAAATGATACCGTCCAGGTCGAGCGTAAAGATTACGCCCGGCATCTTGAAACTGTGCAGGAAGAATACAAACAGTTCGGTTACGCTCTCGAACCAAAACATTTGCGTGACAAATGCAAATATCGCGTATCCGATAAAAATCGAAATGCCTATAATTGCTCCTACGGACATGTCAAGCTCTTTTATATTGATAAGTCCTGATACAAGGAAGATGATTAATGCAGCAGCTCCCGCAATGCCGCCCCATATAAACGAACGGCGCATCATGCTTTTATGCTCGGAATATGCGCTTACCGCTCTTGCCTTTTTGCGCTCGGTATAGCACTTTTTGCAGTATATGTGCTGTGTAGAGGAACCTCCTCTGGTATGACTGCTGGTTTCTATATCGTACTCTCCAGGACCTACGGGTTTTTTGCAGGTTTCGCAGTAGCCGTTTATTATTTTGGTGACTTCTGCGTGCGGCGCTTCTTGTGTAGCGACAGAAGAAGCCGTTTCGGCAGATTGAGTCGGCGTTGCCCTGCCAAGCAGTTCGTCAACCGTAATTCCGAACAGGTCGCATATCCTCTGCGCCGTCTGAAAGTCGGGTTCGGAAAGCCCCGTTTCCCATTTTGATACGGCTTGAGCGGTAACATTCAACTTTTCTCCGAGCTGCGCCTGCGTAAGCCCTTTCTGCTTTCTCAAAAAAGCAATTTTTTCGTTTAATTTTTCCATATTATTATCTCCTGATAGAAATTGTCGGCAACGGTCTGTCCGTTTCCGATAATATTATACAATATAAACAATGAGTTGAGGGCGGTTTTTCTTACAACCGTTGGTTGAATTTGTGTATAAGCAGTTGATTTGTTGCCCGACGCGGGTGTTAGTAGGAAAAAGTATTCGGCTCGACTGAAATTTGCTCAACCAGCGGTTGAATTTCCTTGTAATATTGACGTATGGATAATTCTTTCGGAAAAACGCTTGTCGCTATAAGAAAAGAACATAAATTGACGCAAAAGCAAGTCGCCTTGATGGCGGGAGTGTCGCAGCAATGCGTCAGCGAGTGGGAATCCGGCAAAATGGAGCCTACTCTGTCAAATCTTTGGAAACTCGCAGACGCTCTTGACCTTTCGATAGACGTTCTTGTAGGAAGAAGAGAATATTGAAATAAACGCGCGGTTGCGAAATTTTCGCAACCGCGCGTTTATTTGTTCCTTGAATGTATGCTAGACCGTTATTTCTCGTTTATGCGATTAATTTGCTCAGGCATTGTGCAAAAATCATTGCGCAAATTGTAAGCGCTTTAATTTTTATCAATCAGCGAGATATGTATAGGAAAATTAGTTGCGGCGTTTTTTCATACTCTTGCAAAGGCGACAGTTTCTGTCTTTTATACGATTAACCCGTGCTTTAAAAAATAATTTTTTTCGCCCTTGTTTTTAATCAGAACGCCGTTTTGAACAAAAATCCTCGTCTTGTTCTTTTTGCCGTTTTCGTAGTGCAGAACGGCGCTTTCGTAAGGCTTTCCTCTCTTCGCCTCGGAAAATAAACGCGCTTCAACGTACTTGCAAATCAGTTCGAACGCGACGTACTCAATATTGGGATAAGTCTTTACGGGTTCAAGATTGAAAGTAGCTTTCTTGCCGTCGCCGCGTAATAAAATCATTGAAAACCGTTCCGAGCCCAAGGTCAGTTCAAGCCGCCTTTCGCCGTCGAAAATCCCGCTTGATTCCGCTATATCCGCCGTCCAACGCGCAAGCACGCCCTTGATTTTTACGGTATACTTCAACAGGTAATAGACGTCGCACACGATCAACACGGCAAGCAGCGCTATCGCAATGCAGGCAACAATTAATATCACCGTCTTGTTTTTGTAAAAGCTGAGCACGGTTGCCAGGCACGTTTCCGCCGAACACAGCAACATCAGCACCGAATTTAACTTTTGCCCCTTTGCCGAGCCTTGAAACAGTTTTTGATATTCGGGGGAACTCAGGTCAATCATTCTTTTTTCCGTCCTTTGCGTCGTTTGCCGTGTTTTTAGGCGTGCCGTCGGCGTTCAGGTCGGAAAAGAGGGGCGGAGTGAGCCCGTTCTTTCCCCTGCGTCGGTAGCGCACGCATTCGGTCAACAGGTATTCAATCTCCCCGTTGAGCGAGCGGAAGTCGTCCTCGGCCCAGCGTTCCAGCTCGGAGTAAAGCTCTCCCGAGATTCTTAAAGGTATCTGTTTTTTCTCTTTCTTGTCCATTATTCACCTTAGCGCACGCGCCGATTAATCAGTTCCGTCGTTCCTGTAATATAAAAATATTTGATACAGCGCGCTATATATCTGCTCGCGTTTGGGCTTTACAAGCGAAAATCTCAGCCTGAGTGCGTTGTAGTGTAAAGCAATGCTTGCCCGCTGTAAAAAGTTCTTTCCGCGCCTTGCCGACTTGTCGTCGGTGAACGAAAAAACTACGTGCGGCAAAGGGGTGTCGGCAAGCGGGTCAAGTTTGCTGTAGTTTATGTTTTCAATCGCTTCCCACGGAATAAAACCGAGGGGAACGGTCGAGTAGTAATCGTAAATTCCCTTGTCGTCCGCCAGAAATATAAAGTCGTACTTCAGCTTGCAGAAGCGCACTATTGCCAAGGTAAGGCTTATCGCGCCGAATATGCCGCAGGTTACGGCAATGAAGCATACCATGCCCGCATTGACGTCATCAAACGCGCCTTGATTAAATGCGATAATATACCAAATCGCAGCGACTGCTAAAGCCGCGGTCAGCAAAAGGTAAGCAAGCGCTGCGGCAAGCTGTTTAAGTCTGCTGTTTTGTATCTTTACGTTTTCAGGTTTTTGCGGCATATTTTATCTCCAAATCTCATATTTCCTGTGCAGACTATATTCAAAATTAATAATATGCGCAAGGAAAATCACATTTTTTCGAAACCTTTTAGTATATCGACCCGCTGTTGACAATCGGCTGGGCGTCCTTGTTTCCGCACAGCACAACCAGCAGGTTAGATACCATAGCCGCCTTTCTTTCGGGGTCAAGTTCGCATATGTTGTTGTCCGCCAGCTTTTTGAGCGCCATATCCACCATCGAAACCGCGCCGTCGACGATTTTTTGTCTTGCCGCTATTATCGCCGCCGCCTGCTGACGCTGAAGCATCGCCGCAGCTATTTCGGGCGCGTACGCAAGGTTGGATATGCGCGCTTCTAAAATTTCAAGTCCCGCCATCTGCACGCGCTCCTGCAATTCTTCCTTTAAAATGGTTGCAATCTCCTGTGAAGAACCGCGCAAACTCTTCTCGTCGCCGTTTTCGCTCACGTCGTAAGGGTATTGGCGCGCAACCTGCCTTATCGCGCTGTCGGTCTGCGTGCTTATGTAAACGCTGTAATTCTCCACGTTGAACACCGCCTTTACCGTGTCCACCACGCGCCAGATTACTACCACGCCTATCTCAATGGGATTGCCCTCCTCGTCGTTTACCTTCTGCTTGTCGTTGTTCAGGGTCATTGCCTTAAGGCTTATTTTCTTTTTGCCTACCGTGCCGAAGCCTGCGGCGGGGTTTACCGCCACGCACAGGGGATTTACGTAGTAAAATCCGTCGTCCTTAAGCGTGCCGTAGTACTTTCCGAAAAAGGTGAGTACTATCGCCTCGTTGGGGGCAAGCACCTTAAAGCCGTTTACGCCCACGGCAAGCAAAATAAACGCTATCGCGCCCACGGCAGACAGCGCAAGATACGCGCCCTGCCCGCTGCTTTCGCTAAGAGTTATTCCGAAAATTACCAGCGCTACCGAGGCTATAAAGCCGAGTATGAACAGTAGCAGCGCAAGCGCGCCGTTGAAGCCCTTAATAACTTTTTCCTCTAAATTCTCTTTCATTTTAAAAAATCTCCTTTTTGATATCAAATTGATATCATAATTAATTATACTCTTAATTATCGGTTTGTCAATAGTTTGCAAAAAATTTGTTCAGGCGTTATAATGAAGCAGATATGAAACTTAATTTTGAACTTGTGCCAGACAGCTGTTGGTACTCCAATTTAAGAAGCGTTCTTCCCGCGGGCGCGTGGGACGTAATAAGAAAGCGCGCGTATGCGCGCGCGGGCGGAAGGTGTATGATTTGCGGCGCACCCTGTTCTCGGCTTGAAGCGCACGAGCAGTGGAGCTACGACGAAGAGAACGCCGTACAGAGCCTAAAGGACGTAATTGCCGTGTGCCGACCGTGTCACGAGGTAATACACATAGGCAGAACCCAGCTTATGGGGCGGGAGCGCGAGGCGAGCGAGCACTTTATGAAGGTCAACGGCTGCAACTATGCCGAATACCGCAAGGCGTTGGGTCAAGCCAACGAAGACCACCGCCGCCGCAACCTCGTTCCCGAGTGGAAGCTGGATATTAGCAAAATAAAGGAGCTGTAAAGGGGAAGGCAATCGTTAAAAACATAAAAAAATATAGTCGCCGCGCACAAAAATTTTTGTGCGCGGCGGCTATATTTAAGCGCTTTACGCTTCTCGTCCTAAGACGAAGTCGACCGTACGGTTGAGGGCGTTGGCAATTTTTATTACGCTTTCGATAGTAGGCGTTGTCTTTCCGGATTTCCAATAACCGACTACAGAGTGAGAAATTCCCGTTTCTTTTTCCAATGAGTATTGTGATTTAGCGCATTGCTTTAAAAGTTCGGCAAAGCGTTCATTGAATGGCGGACAGGGCAAAAAAGTATCGGAATAACTGTCTGCTTCCAAACCTAAAAGAAAGTCGGTGGTCACTTTAAAGTAATCGGCAATTCTTACGACCATTTCGACCGAAGGCATTTTGGTCGCGTTTAGATATCGATAAATAGTTGCCGTACCGCAACCAATCTTTTTGGCAAAGACTCTGCCGTTTATTCCTTCTTCAAACATCAGATATGACAGCCTATCGGAAAAATTCGACAAATTCATACAGACAAAGACAATCTCCTACAAAATATTCTGGTCTAAAACGGAAGCAAAAACTTGTGTTTATCCGTTATAGAGCGTATAATTACGACGCGCGCAGAAGTGACAAAATTATCAGGAGAAATTTAATGAATAACAAAGAGCAGATTTTTGAAGAAACTTATGAAGCAAAATGTGAAAGTAAGGTTGCCGCGGCAGAATTGATTAAAGAGATTTTGCCGTTGCTTGAAGATTATTTCGTAGGAGACTTTCTGTATGACGGCAATACTTTAACTTACGTTATGCCCAACGGGCAGAGGTTTAATCTTAAGGCAGAGGAAATTGCATAAAAAAGCGCCGCGCGCGAAATTTTCGCGCGCGGCAAGCGTTTTACAAACCTGGCTGTAACTCTTTGTCCATCATACTTTATACAATATTTTGAAAAGTGTTAAAAACTTTCACACTATATATTGTGTCCGTTCGCTTGACTTTATTTGATATGGCGTCTTATAATAATACCCGTTGCCGCCCTTTTAAGGCGGCAACGGCAAAGTCTTGCATAATATATCCGAAAGATTACCGTATTTTGTCAATTAAGTACAAATTATTGTGGGTACAATAAAAAATTATCAATATATTGTGTTTTTACTATTGACAAAACGTAAAATACGGCATATAATAGGTTATGCTACGGATTTCGCCGTAAAATCGCATAAATTAACAAAAACAGGATAAAAATATCTATTCGGAAAACCGTATAATACGGTGGTTCGACGGGGGTAAATATGAAGGTTATAAAAAGAGACGGAAAGACGGTTGATTTTGACAGGAGCAAAATCGTAAAGGCTATCGGCAAGGCTAACGAGGCGGTAGACTTCGAGGACAGAATTTCCGATGAACAGATTGAACAGATAGTAGACGAAATCGCAAGCCGTCACCGCTCGCGCCTTTTGGTTGAAGATATTCAGGATATGGTGGAAGAAAAGCTGATGGAGCTGCAGAAGTACCAGCTTATGAAGGCTTACATTATCTACCGCTACGAGCGCGCGCTCGTCAGAAAGGCGAACACCACCGACGAGAGCATACTCTCGCTGATAAAGAACGCGAACAAGGACGTTATGGAGGAAAACTCCAACAAGAACGCCCGCACCGCGTCCACCCAGCGCGACCTGATTGCAGGCGAGGTTTCAAAGGACCTTACCCGCCGTATACTCCTGCCCGAATACATTTCCAAGGCTCACGACGAGGGTGCAATTCACTTCCACGACGCAGACTATTTCCTGCAACCCATCTTCAACTGCTGCCTTGTAAATATCAAGGATATGCTTGAAAACGGCACGGTTATGAACGGCAAGATGATTGAAAGCCCCAAGTCGTTCCAGGTTGCCTGCACGATAGTTACGCAGATAATAGCTTCGGTCGCTTCCTCGCAGTACGGCGGACAGTCTGTAAACGTAGCGCATCTGGGCAAGTACTTAAGGCGCACCAAGGAAAAATACGCGCGCCAGTGCGACGAGCAGTTCGGCGACGCAATCTCTGCCGAAGATAAGGCTAAAATCGTGGATATGCGCCTCAGGGACGAGCTCAAGGCAGGCGTTCAGACCATACAGTATCAGATTAACACCCTTATGACTACAAACGGTCAGTCGCCGTTCGTAACCCTCTTTTTGTATCTCGACGAAAATGACGAGTATATAGAAGAGAACGCAATGATAATAGAGGAAATTCTCCGTCAGCGCTATCAGGGCATCAAGAACGAAGTGGGCGTCTACGTCACCCCCGCGTTCCCCAAGCTCATATACGTGCTGGACGAAAACAACTGCCTGAAGGGCGGCAAATACGACTACCTTACTAAGATGGCGGTAAAGTGCTCGTCCAAGCGCCTCTATCCCGACTATATCTCCGCAAAGAAGATGCGCGAAAATTACGAAGGAAACGTGTTCTCGCCCATGGGCTGCCGTTCGTTCCTGTCCCCCTGGAAGGACGAAAACGGCGAATATAAGTTCGAAGGCCGCTTCAATCAGGGCGTAGTTTCTTTAAACCTTCCCCAGTGCGGCATACTTGCAAAGGGCGACGAGGCTAAATTCTGGGAAATTCTGGAAGAGAGGTTGCAGCTCTGCTTCGACGCGCTTATGGTTCGTCACAATTCGCTTATGGGCA
>JBJEUZ010000047.1:0-3766 GCA_051884095.1 Candidatus Coproplasma sp. | reverse complement strand
GTCATCATAAACGAAACCTGCAGAGAGTACTTTACGTTCTGATACGAAATATGCAGTTTTTCCTCGCACTCTTCAAGCTGCTTTTTGCAATTGGCAAGACATTCCGAAATCGCCTGACGGGAAATTCCCTTCTGTTCGGCAATCTCCGACACCGTAAGGTCGAGGTTGAAGTACATAGAAGTTATTTCCTGCTGGGTATCGGTCAGCAATCCGCCGTATAAATCCCACAGGCGCATAAACTCTATCTTATTCATACGCCGTACATTATAAAATTTTTTAAAGAGTTTGTCAAGCGTTTTTACTTGACAAGCGCAAAAATTTTAAAGGAAGGTTGATGTGCATTTTTAACAGAATTTATTTTTCCTTAACAAAATAAAACCGACTATGCCGCGCTATTAAATATGATTTGACACATTTTTTATACAATGTTAAACTACTTTCAGCATACAAGCGCAATGCGGAATGTATACATACTTAAGGGAGTGAATGATTATGCGTAAAGAGATAAGCGGCGAAGTTTACGACACCGCGCTGTCCACGGTTGACAAAAAGTTCACCTACGGTGCGCCCGGCGACCCCTACGGCTACGAGGAGACTTTATACATAACGGCTGACGGACTTTATTTTATTTACACCTACGGCGGAAACAAATCGAAATATCCTGAAGAGGATATAGTGCCTATAAGACACGAACAAGTAAAGGCGTGGGTTATGTCCCATTGATTTTTGCACGGTTAAGCGGCGCGGCTTTGAAAAAATTTTTCAAAGCCGCGCCGCTGTTTTTTTGTGCTTTTACCCAAAATATGTTTATGTTCAACCCGCGGTGTTTATAAATTATGGTATAGATATTTAAGGAGAAAAATATATGATTTTTAACCTGCTTGAAGGCGACGCCGCCATCGATTGGGGCGCCGTGTGGAACGCAATTTTAAATTGGTGCACCACGACCGGCATAAAACTTTTAATAGCCATCGTACTGCTGATCGTCACGTTTAAACTTATAAACGTGCTCACCAAAAAGATTTACAAAAAGCTGCAGAACAAGCACGCGGACGAAACGCTTGCGCGTATGGGCACAAAGATTACGCGCATAGTTTTAAAAACGCTGATTTTAATCTCGCTTGTGGGCTACGTGGGAATCGAAACCGCTTCGATTTCGGCCGTAATAGCCTCGATAGGCGTCGGCATTTCGCTGGCGGTTCAAGGCACGCTTTCAAACTTTGCAGGCGGCGTGATTATAACCTTAATGCGCCCCTTCAAAATCGGCGACTATATCACCTCTAACGGCGAATCGGGCACGGTAGAGGACATAAAGCTGTTCTATACGACAATAGTTACGCCCGACAATAAGGCAATTAGCATACCCAACGGTTCGCTTGCCAACAACGTGATTGTAAACGCCTCCGCAAAGGACACGCGCCGCGTGGATTTGACCTTTTCGGTGGCATACGGCTCGGACGTGGACAAGGTTAAAAGCATTATCAGGGAGGTTTGCGAAAGCTACGAGCTGGTAATCACCGACCCCGCGCCCTTTATAGAGATGAGCGCTCTCGCTTCGAGCTCTCTCGACTTCGTCGTGAGAGTCTGGTGCAACAGGGTAGATTACTGGACGGTAAACTTCCACCTGATAGACGCGGTAAAGAAGGCGCTTGACGCCAACGGCATTGAAATTCCCTTCAATCAGCTTGACGTCAACCTTAAAAAGCCGCAGGAAGAGCTCCCCGCACCCATACCCGAACAGGCACAGAATTAAATACGGAGGATAAAAAAATGGACGAAAACAAGACCGCTGGCGAAAACTGCGAAGAAAAGACCGAAGGCAAGGTTGCAGGCTTTTTGAAGAAGGTAAAAAAGAACTTAAACGACGCCACCTACGACGTGCGCCTTGCAGGCGACTTTGAAAAGAAGCACAAAAAATACACGGTTTATACGGGCGCTTCCATACTTTCGGTAAATCCCGAAATTTCCGTGGAAGAGCACTACGAAACCG
Source organism: Candidatus Coproplasma sp. (assembly GCA_051884095.1). GTDB lineage: Bacteria > Bacillota > Clostridia > Christensenellales > Borkfalkiaceae > Coproplasma. The sequence goes on along the minus strand of JBJEUZ010000047.1, from coordinate 1,776 downwards.
AGGACAACAAGTACCTTATAATGCTTGGCGAGGACGACGATATAAAGGTAGGCTGCCTGATTAAAAACCACGAAACGGGCGTTGTTAGGCACATAGTAGCCACCGAACACACTACCTTGACCATAGAGTTCGAAGGCAAAACCAACGTTAAGGACGCAACCAGAATCACCCTTGGCGACAAGGCTGAAAAGGTGGACGTAATTAAGGTAGACAACGATTTTTACCTGATTTAAGGCTAAGAAAAGCAAACGGCGACAAGCGCCTTTGCAATGCGAATATAACCTGAAAACGCAAAGCCGCGGCTGCGAAATCTCGCAGCCGCGGCACTTTATACTTGCTTTTTATTATCTGTTTTCTACGTCCGACTGAGCAGAGCCGTCCTGAACTTCCTGCCCTGCGGGAAGTTCCTGCGTACTTTCAGACGCTCCCGCGACTGTTTCAGGCTGTGCGCCCGTCATCTGAGCTACGGGCAACTTTTTACTGTTGTACAGCGTCTTTAAAAGTATGGGTGTGAGTATCGACGAAAAGAGTATCAACAAAACGGTCATAATCATAAACTCGCTGCCGAGCGCGTTTGCGCCGAGCGCAGGACTCATTACCGTTTCGGTTACGATTAAGGCAACTTCGCCGCGCGCCATCATGCCCACGCCGCCTATGGCGCTCTCTCTCCAGGTATATCCGAACGCCCTGCATACGCCGCCGCAGCCGACAATCTTGCCCAACATTCCCAAAATTACAGCGCACAGCGCAAAGAGCAGAATGCTTGGATTGAGTCCGGCAAAGGTTATGGAAGAGATTCCTATATTGGCAAAGAATACCGGCGCAAACATAGTGTAGGTGTTTACTTCCACCTTTTTATCGACGTATTCGCTTGCGCGATGAACGGTTGACAGAACTATACCCGCAAGGAATGCGCCCGTAATGTCGGCAACGCCGAACACTTCCTCGGCAAGCCAGCTGTAGAAGAAGCAGACGACCAGCGAGAACACGGGGATTCTGTGCGTATGGGGATATTTTTTATCCATCCATTTGAACAGCTTGGAAACGCCGAAGCCGAGCGCAACCGCTACGATAAAGAACGCCACTATCATTATAATGGTTCCGTATACGGTAGATTTGAACGCCGTGAAGCCGTCCGTCGCCTCGGAAGCCGTTCCGGATTTGGCGATACCCGTAACTATGGACAGGAGCACTATGCCTATAACGTCGTCGATAATCGCCGCAGACACGATGGTTGTGCCCAGCTTGGTGTTGATTTTGCCAAGCTCCTTTAATACCGAGATGGTTATAGCCACCGAAGTTGCGGTGAGTATGGTTCCTATAAATATGCACTTATAGATATTTTCTGTTCCCAACCCTATATTGCCGAAGGGAAGAGAAATCAAGAATCCGAAGAGCATAGGCACGGCAACGCCCGCGCAAGCCACAAGCGTGCTGGCAAGTCCCGTGTGCTTTAATTCTTCAAGGTTGGTTTCAAGCCCTGCGCCGAACATCAGCAGCAGAACGCCGATTTTAGAGAATATCGCCAGTCCGTCGTTGTCCGCGGCAATGGTAAACAGCGCAACGTAGTCGCCGCCCTCGAAGCCTATGAGCGACCAACCGCAGAACTCGCCGAATATTGCAGGACCGATTAAAATGCCCGCTATAATATTGCCCAGCACCTGCGGCAGACCGAAGTGCCTGAAAACAAGCCCGAAAAATTTAGTAAAGAACAGAATAATCGACAACACCACGGCAAAGCCGAGCGCGTTATCCACTAAATACGGCAACATATGT
>JBJEUZ010000046.1:0-3780 GCA_051884095.1 Candidatus Coproplasma sp. | reverse complement strand
AAGAAAGTGCCACAAGCCATATCAAAGAGCTCCATTATGTGGGGGCTACAAGGCGAACCGAGCCAATCACTTTCTTTTAATCATTATACGCAATCAAAGCGCAAAAGTCAATATTTAAGGAGCAAAAATTTATGGCAAAGTTAATTCAGAAACCCAGAAAAGAAGGTAAATACTTAGCTCACGGTGACGACGGTAAGAAGTATTCCGCTACTAAAGTAAATAAATATATGCCAGGCGGCGTTATGTTTTTCTGTATTTCTGCCGGAGTAAAAATATTGGGCTATGAACGTGTAGATGAAAAGGCAGAAAAACCGCGTGTGACAAAACCAAAAAATAAAAAATGATAACCGTAATTTTCGGCGTGCCGGGTGCAGGAAAAAGCTCACTTTTAACGGCAATGCTGATTCAACTGTATAAAAGCAAAGGCCGAGCTTTGAAAGAGAGCACCTGCAAACGAATAAACGAACTCAACAAAAAACGAGCTTTCCCTTTGACCTTTCCAACCGAGCCGCCGATATTCTCCGATTTTTGCGTTAAGGTTAAAGTCGATTATGAAAAGTATTATTCGCCTTATTATATAAACGGTTACTATTTCGGAATGCCGAACAACGGAAAGGCAACGCAATATTTACCACCTAATAGTAAAGTATTTTTAAGCGAAGTACAGCGTTATTACAATAGCCGAAAATCCGCAAACTTCCCTGAGCACGTTTCAAGGCTCTTTGAAATGCACAGGCATATAAATTTCGATATTTACATGGATATACAACGAATTATGCTTGTAGATTCGAATATACGAGAACTTTGCAAACATTATATCGAGGTACAAAAAAAGGAACACTGCTATGACGATATGGGTAGAGTTATCGGAGTGACTTGGTACTGTCGGGAGTTCTTCAATCAAGTTAACGTTGAACAATATCTAAAAACAGGCATAGCCGATTTCAAAGAAACAACGTATACGTACGACGGCGATATTTACAAATGTTACGACAGCAATAATCACGAGTCTGATTTTATTCCGGAAGATATCGAAGGCAAAGATTTTGATTATTTGCCTTTCCTTGATAAGAAAGAGATAAAAAAACTATCACCTGAAAAAGCAAAGTTTTATTCACAATTAGAGCCGCCGGAGTTCCGCGGCAAACCTGAAAAAAACAAAGCTACTACATAAGGAGCCAAGCCTATGGAAAGCTATAACGTTCTTGAGGAAATCAAGAAAATAAACGAAGATTTTTTTAAATTGTTCTGGCGCGTTGAGAATAACGTAGACGCGCTTGATGAGCCTACCAAAAAAGAAATGAAAGAAGTGCTGCACAAACAGTACTCACAAATTATAACAACTCTTGTTGCCGATAGCAATTTAGAATTTGAACGTGAAAAATATCGCAATCAAGAAAAATTAGCTATTCTCAAACCTGATAAGAAAGCATACAAGAAATGGTTCCGTTGGCGACCGAATAACGCAGCAATTCAAATGAACGAAAAAATAGCTTATGAAGTTCAGAACTATTTCAATAAAGAAGCAAGGGCAATCGAACGACTTGCCGCCGCTCTGGAACAAACGGACGAGAACGACAACGGCGAGGCCTTAAAACCCACCGCAGACGACGAAAGCGCCACCGGCAACGAGCAATCAGAGCAACCGCCGGAAACGCCCGAAAACGGGCAAAATACGGACGAGGGCGCGAGTGATGCACGCGAGCAAACCGAACAGACGGACGAGAAAACGCCTGCAGACAAGCCTGAAGAATCGCCCACAGACGGCGCAGCGGAAGAACCGGAGCCCGTCAATCAGACCGGGGAGCAAGCGCCCGAACCGAAGCCGCACAGGCGGCGAAAGAGCAAGCCAGATACCACCCCGGACAATGAGCAAATGCCCGGACAAATGACAATCGAAATGCCCCCGGACACAGACGACCCCGGTCAAACCGACGAGTAGAAACCCCGACCGAGCTTCCCTTTATCAGCAAGTATGGTGTCGTGCCATAGTATGAGGCGTGACTTATACTATGGCATGGCACTGCTGATAAAGGGTGTATGGAGTGTGAAACGCTCCAGACCGCATAGTTTTGCAAAATTGCGCGAATGCGCGATTTTGCAACGCCCACATCAGAAAAAATCACCAAAAATTTTTAAGGAGTAAATCGAAATGGAAAAAGATGAAAAAAAACGCAAAAAGCCCGCAAAATCAACGCCGAAAAAATCGGCGCAACCTAAGAAAACGACAACACAAAAGCCAACGGCGAAGAAAGCGCAACCTAAAACAACACCCAAAACACCGGCAAAAAAGCCGACCACTAAAGCGAACACACCCAAGCGGACGAAAGACAACGACGGCGAGCCAAATTATCCTAAGGAATTTTTAAAAGAGCTCGAAGCCGCAGAGAAGAAAGCGCTTCAGGCTCGCGCCGAACAGGAACGTAAGGCTTGCAAAAAGCCTGCTCCCGCACCAAAGACTGAAGGAAGCAACAAGCGCACCGTTGAAGTGCCCGAAGGCGCCAAGATTACGGATATACGCGTACACTACAAATTTTAACCGCTCTCCATGCGCGCTCGTTAACGGGCGCTGAATTAAAGGTAACGACTATGGAACTGAATTACGCCGCTCTGGGCGAACGTCTGAAAGGACTTGACCGCTACGGGCAACTAGTCAATTACATATTCAAGGTGCAGGGCAATCGTGCGGCAAGGTTGGACTTCGAAGCCGCCGCCAAAGCTCTGAACGTTGACCGACGTACAATCGGACGGTATTTAAAGGAACTCGCAACCCGCCGCGTGGTACTCTTCCACGACGACAAACTACAACTTAACGACGAAATTTTAAAAACGGGCTGACCTCTTTCGGGGGTCAGCCCACTCTTTTACCAAAAACACAACATACTGTGGTAAAATAATTTTATAACCACAATATATAGAGCGCGTTTTTGCGCATATACAAAATATCGAAAAATATTTTTAAAATTAGTTAAAACCGACAAGTAAAATAAGTCTTGCCGTTTTATAAAAGCACGCTTTTTTCGGGGCGCTACGTTCCGGGCGTACGACAACTATATATTCGCGCGGTGCCCTTTAAGCGCGTTATAAGCAGGTCAGGTTATGGCAGGAGCCAAAGCATAATTAATAAAAATCTTCGCGTAAAATCGTATACGCGCTTAGCTGCCCCAAACGTCGGTTTGTGTGTTCCGTATAAAAACACGTTCGAGGAAGGTTACGGAAGCTCAACTCGCCGTGGGGCGTAGCGTGCGGCGCAAGCGATTGCTTGCAGTTATGGGGCAGAGCTTCGGACAGGTCAAAAGACCCGTCCCACTACGTAGGGACTAGGTCTGCCCTTCAGGGCAGGCTAAGGTCAAAAATATATAAAGCCCCGCGCAGCGTTGTTGTTGTTTTATAAATAATCTTCACCGCAATCTAAGGTACCGAATTAAGGCTAAGTGCGCCCTGCGCAAGCGCGAGAAACGGTGCGGTGCAAAGCGTTTGGATGCTCTCCAGGTAAACTACCGATTCATTTTTCCAGACGTCTGGAATAGGTAAAGATTATTCAGAAAGCGGCGCATCGCGCCGCAGGGCTGATAAGGTAAGGTTATCTGAAACCCGGCTCACGCGCATAAAAAAAGCCCGTATCTCTACGAGCATTCAGAAAAGAAGAAGAACGGAAATTTTTGGGTGTATATTTGGGTGTTGGCTAAAAAATAGCTATTTTTTAGCCAAATATCCCTATTTTTGCGCCATTTTTGTCCCTCTGACTCCGTCATTCGTTGGTTCAAATCCAGCTACCCC
>JBJEUZ010000045.1:0-17305 GCA_051884095.1 Candidatus Coproplasma sp. | reverse complement strand
GGATAGGTTTTCACGAAACAAGTATGAAAGCACTATCCATAAAAAGACGTTGAAGGACAACGGCGTTAAGCTCATATCCGCAATGGAAAACATACCCGATACCCCCGAAGGTATTATCCTTGAAAGCTTGCTTGAAGGAATGAACCAGTACTATAGTGCAGAGCTTGCTCAAAAGGTAAACCGAGGTATTAGAGAGAGTTGGCTGAAAGGCAATTCAACAGGCGGTGTATGCCCTTACGGTTACAGAGTTATAGATAAGAAATACGTAATCGAAGAACAGGAAGCCGAGATAGTCAGGGAGATTTTTACCAAGTATTCGCAAGGCTATAAGGCAAGGGCAATCGCTAAGGACTTGCAGGAAAGAGGCTTAAGGCGGCAAGACGGGAAGTATCTTCACGCAAAGTATTTGTATCAAATATTGCATAACGTACGTTATACGGGTAAGACCTATCACGACGGGAAAGAGTACGATAATATCTTTCCGAGAATAATCTCCGACGAAGTATGGCGAAAGGTATGTGATATAAACGACGACAACAAGATAGCTCCCAGCCGTAAGAAAGAGATATACGATTACATTCTTTCCGGTAAGCTGATTTGCGGACACTGCAAGGAGCGTATGAGCGGAGAAAGCGGTACGGGCAGAAACGGTATTCACTACTATTATCTCTGTCTATCCAAACGAAAGAAAAAGCACAATTGCACTTTAAAACCTGTTCGTAAACAGGAGCTTGAAGACGAGGTAATAAACACTACCGTTGCTCTGTTAAAGAATGGGGATAATATTAAGTTTATTGCCCAGAGCATCTTTGATTTACATAAGCGGAACGTAACGGATAATACGAATTTAAACAGCCTTATAGCAAGGCGTACGGAAGCCGAAAAGGCGAGCAGAAACCTTATTAAGGCTATTGAAATGGGCATAATAACCGAGCAGACCAAGCAACGTTTAACCGAGCTTGAAAAGGAAATAAATAGGCTTGATTTCGATATAGACAGGGAGAAACAGAGAAACTACACCTATCTTTCGGTTGAAGATATTGAGCGGTTTTTGCGTAGCAAGGTCATTGACAATACCGACGATATCCGAGCGAGAAAGTTGATAGTCAATACGTTTATAAAAGAGATTTTGCTCTATGAAGACGAGATTATAATAACGTACTACTTTTCGGATAACCAAGAACGGATAAAATTCACAAGTGAACACTTTGAGGAAGTAGAAAGACGGTCAAGGCAGGAAACTGCTTTGGCTGTCCTCTCCCCCGACGGTTCGTATATATTCTCCTCTAGGGCACCAAGACAGCCCGAATTTCGGCAGATTTGCCCGAAATTCGGGCTGTTTTTTTGTTTTAATTTCAAAAATTCTAAATGAAGTAGGGTAAAAAGTAGTGTATTATATGCTTTTATTAACCTGAAAAATTTAAATTGCTTTTTGTAACAAAATATGCAATTAAGATAAAAGCTATAATATAGATTTCAATGCTATTTTTTACTAAAATAGTTAAAAATTAGTAATTTAATATTGCTTTTTCTGAGTTAATATGTTATAGTATAATCAATAGACAAAAGGAGAGAATATTATGAGTAAATACGATAATGAAGAAGTCAAACGATTAAGCAAATTTTTAATACCGGTAAATATCGTTGTTGCCATAATCTGCCTTATTGCGGCAATTTCCATAATTTTAGCGCCTATAATAACGGTAGACGTTGGCGCGGCTATGCAGGCTGTTATGGAAACCGCAGACGACAATACCCAGAACAGCCCTGAGTCTTCCTCGGACGAAACCACAGTTTTAACGACGGCGTTGACCGGAGCTATGGTAGACGGACTGGATTTTAAGATTTCCGTTTCGGCGTGGAATATCAACGAGTTGAGCTCGTCTGAAAATCCCAGCGCTTACATAATTAAGACCATACTCATTGACAGCGGTCTTATAGAGAACGGCGTATTAGCAGTTTTCAATTTTGGGTTAATTTCAGCGGCTACGCAGAACAGTTTGGGTGAAATTATCAGGGAGCAGGTAGAAAATTCTGTCGGTGGGAGTGATTTGACATCGGAAGACCAGGAGACGCTTACCAAACTTACTACGGGAATTTTGGCGGAGATATATTCTCAGTTCGACTTGGTTAAGATGGGTAAAATAATCCTATCCTTCCAGAATACCGACAAGGATACGGTAATCAGCAATTACGTTAATGAAGTTAAGGCGCAGGCTAGTAACGTTCAGTTAACTTACTCCAAATACGACTATACGATTACGATTGCGAAAAATTCAATTGAGGTTGACGAGTCGCTTATTGACAGCTCGCTGGCGCCCGTATACGATTACGGCACTGACGAGGGTACTAAAACTTTCTCGATGGAAAGGGCGGTTTGTTCGTTATTTAGATTGGTCTTTGAAAACTCGTCGGAATCGGGAAGCTCCGCACAGATACCTGAATTTGAAAGCTACAGCGAATTGATAACATATTTCACCGACCCTAACAGCGGCGCTAAGGACAACGAAGTATTGAAAGATTTAGCGGTGGGTATTTCCAATCTGAATGAACAGATATCCCAGGGTACGCAGTATATGAGCTACACTTTCTATGGTTTCCTGGGTTTTGCAGGGCTGTGGGGAATACTCTTCCTGTTTGCGGTTATACATATTTTCCTTAAGAATAAGCGCTTTACAATGTGGTACGTAAAGCTGTTGGGTTGGATACCCGGAATAATTTTCGTGGCGATTACAGCTTTGGGTCCCATTCTCAAAGCAACCTTGAGCGCGTCGGAGGCGGCAAAAGTCGTTCCCATTCTCGCGTGCCTGTCCTCGGGTATGTGGATACCTATGGCTTGCTACTGCGCGCTTTGGTTGGTTTCCATCTTCTGGGCGTTCCCCATCAAACACAAGGTGCGCAAGGCGCTCAAGAATGCTTAAAACGTGGTAAATGCTCTTTTGCCCGTCTGTAAAGTTTATTATTTTGAATCGAATCCCCCGCCTGCGCGGGGGATTATTTTATCCTACTTATTTTTTACCCGACTTATATATAGGTTGCCGCAGATTTTTTTGCTTGTAACGGTTAAAGATAGTTTTGCCTATACGCGCAAGCAGAACGTAAAAATGCGTTGACGGGCAGGACAATAAATTTTATAATATAATACGTAAGGCGCTTAAAGCACGGACATTAGCTTTATTACAAAATTATTACTGTCTTTGGAGATAAAATTGAAAATTCACAAAGGAAAAATATCTGCGTTTCTGCTACTATGCGTATGCGCATTCACACTGCTTGCGGCTTTTTCTGCCTGCAATTTTTTGAACAATCAAACCGATACGGGCGTTTCTGTTTACGGTGAATATTCCGAGTACGTTCGCTCGCATGGCGGAGAGCCGCTCTCTTATGAGGAATGGATAATATCCGTCAAGGGCGAGGACGGCGCAACGTGGCTGACCGGCGAGGGTGAGCCCGCGTCCGCGTCGGGCGCAGACGGCGATTTATACCTTGATAAAACTACGTGCAACGTGTATTGCAAGACCGACGGAGTATGGGAACTGATTGTAAATATCAAGGGCGAGGACGGCGAAAGCGGAGCGGACGACGCAGGTAAATGGATTTCAGGTCAGGGCGAACCGTCGGACGACTGCGGTAATAACGGAGATTGGTACGTGGATATTACCGTGTTAAACGTGTATCTGAAGTCGGAAGATAGCTGGACTCTGGTCGGCAAAATCAACGGCGCGGATGCCTCCGACGGGTATGAAGAAGAGTACGTTACCGTAACCTTCGATTCCGTAGTGGGCGAGCCGTACGAAGAACAGATTGTTAAGGGTGAGACCTTGGAGTTGCCCTGCCCCGAGAACGACGGCAAAATATTCCTCGGCTGGTACTGCGGCGAAGGCGCAAACGTGTGCCGCGTTACGCCGCTTACGCCCATTGTATGCGACGTTACCCTGACGGCGAAGTGGGCTGTTCAGCCGAAATTTACTTTCAGCGACCTGCAAACAAGGTTTGTTTCGGGAAAAACCTGCGATATTTCGGGCATATATACGGGTGAACCGACCGCGGCAATGGAAATAACCCTTACCGTATCCGACGAAAACAAGAGCTTGCGCGAAGCGGAGAAGTCGGGATATTTGCGGGTGGAAGAATGTGAAATTTACCGAACGGGCGATGTGTGTGCTGTGGACGTACAGGTTACCTTTTTAAGGGACGGCGAATACATATGGCAAATCGCCTTCGACGAGGGCGGAATTAAGGTTGACGCAAGCCGCGCGCTTACGGTGGGCGGATTCGACGGAACAATCGAATTCAAGGGCGGCTATCTTTGTTCTTCCGACTCGGACAAAATAACGGCGGACGGCGTGGTTACTTGTTATTCATACGAGGACGGCGCCGTGCTTGAATTCTGCGCGCCCCGTACCGCGACTGCAAAGGTTTACCTCGGTACAAATTTATACGAAAACTTTTCAACTGGGTACGACGACGGAGAAGATATTTATACGGTGATTGTTAACGCCGCTGATATGGGCGAAATAAACGCGTTGAAGGTGACGTTAAGCGACGATAAATACGGAGAATTAAGCGTTTGCTTTACCCTGATAATAGACGACATCTCCGCAATAGAAACCTTACAGGTCCATTCCTGCTCTGCGGTAGCGCGCGAAGCGCAAGGCGGAACCGCGGCGTTCAGCTATACCGTCGTCGACGCGGGCATAGCCGATTCGGGCGAGGGTGAGTTCTATATAGTTGCAAACAGCAAGATATATTCGACCGAATACTCGGGCGAGTTCGGCAGCGTCGTCTTATCGTCGGTCGGCTTCAACCAAAACCTTGCAACCGTAGAAGGATGCGTAAACTTAAACGACGGGGCAAGCGTTACGTTCTCTCTCGTTTACGAGAGCGCCTGCGGCGAAAAGCTGTATTTCGAAGATACAATAACCGTATCGCGCTCGCGGGAGGCGGAATGGAGAACCGGTTTCAGCGAAAGCATTATTTATGCCAACGAGCAGATTGTATTTACCGCCACGATAGATTGCGCGCTAAGCAAGGTGATAGTGAGCATAGACGAGTACGAGCTGACAAAGGACGCGTTCACCGCCGTGGGGGATTGCGGACAGGCAAAATATACGTTGAGCGTTTCGGAAGGGTCGACGACGGTAGCGGTTACGTTCAGTCTTGAAGCGAGGGACGCCGACTACGTTCTGATTATTCGCGATTTTGACGGCAACGCGGACGGCTGTACGGAATACATAATCGTTGAAAGCGAGGACGCCGCAGGTGAATTTTAAATTATACAATTTTAATCTTTGCGACAAAATTATTTTTAAATTTTCCAACAATTTTCAAGGTTGAACTGTTATAAAGGATGGAATATGAATAGGGCGGAACTTGAACGGAAGATATATGTATACAAGTCGGGGGACACTTCGGCTTTTGATTTCATATACGAAAATACCCATAAAGCGCTCTATTTTAAAATTTTATACTACGTAAGGGACAAAATGTATGCTGAAGATATTATGCACGACGCCTATTTAAAGGCGCTCGGCGCGATATCTTCATACGAGCAGAATACGGATTTTGTGGCGTGGCTGTGCAGAATAGGCAAAAATCTTGCGCTGAACTTTCTTGAAAAGCGCAGGCGGGAGGTTTCGACCGAATTTGCCGAACCTGACGAAGCGGAAGTTGCAACTACTGAGATTCCTTACGTTTTTGAAATCGCGCGGAAGGTGCTTTCCGAGGAAGAATATCAGATAGTAATGCTGTGTCAGGTAGCAGGCTATAAACGGCGCGAGGTCGCCAAGATGCTGTCTATGCCCATAGGAACTGTCACGTGGAAAAACAATACCGCGCTGGAAAAGTTGAAAAAATATTTATGCGAGGAAGAAAAGTCGTGAAGGACGTAAAAAAACTTTTAAAAACTCAAAGTAAAGAAGTTTTGCCCGACGAAAGGTTAAAGAGCGAAATTGCCAAAGACCTTGGCGTGTTCTGTCCTACGCAAGCAAACTCATCGCGTTCGGGTCGGGTCGCCGTCAAAACTCGCCGCAACCTTTCGATAGTAATAGCCTCGGTTGCCGCTGTTACGCTGGCTGCGGCTTCGGTTGCAGTATGGCTCGCTTGCCGCGACGACGGCGAGTTTATCCCCTCCCGCGAATTTAATTTCGGAACCGTATCTGCCTCGTCCGCAACCGACTTCTACGCCTATGGCGCGGTGTCGTTGGGCGGTCTGCTTTCGGGTTCGGATTACGGCGGCACGTCAGCGCTTTCGGAAAATCTTACCCGGGCGGCTTCGACTCTTCTTATGAGCAGCGAAGTCCAGGAAGAGCAGAGCGGACTTAACGACGAGCAGAAGGCTAAGATTGAAGGGTACTATACTTTCGCAACCGGCATGCTGGGCGGCGGCAAGATAGAAAGCTCGGTGGTAGCCTCGGATAAGGCGGAGTACTCTTACAAGCTGAGCGCCGACTATTCCGACGATTTCGGATCCGCGTCAAAATACGTGCTGTATTTCAATGCGGAGGACGACGTTAAAAAGGACAAATATGCGCTTGAGGGCGCGTTGATTATAGGCGAAAACGTTTATCCCGTAACGGGCAAGTATAAAACCGAGAGTAAATCCGACGAAACCGAAAACGAAATAAGTTTTAAAGCCTACACCTCCGCCGACAAAAAGAGCTATATTAATTTAAAGTACGAAAACGAAACTTCGGACGAAGAAACCGAAACGGGTTACACGGTCAGCGTCTTTCAGGACGGCAAGCAGGTTGAAAAGGCGTCTGTTTCGTGCGAAACCGAGGGTGAGCAGAGCACTTATGAAATTATAATAAAGCGCGAAGACTGCGACGTGAAGCTGGAGTTCGAGGGCTTTAGAGACGGTTTAATGGGCGTAACCGCCGACTTCGGCGGGGAAAAGCACGAGTTTGGTATGAGTCAGGCGCCTGAACACGGAGGCGGCTTTGTTTACGACTTCGACTGGAAGTACGACAAGGACGACAAAGAAGACAAGGACGACAAAGAAGATAAAGAAGATAAAGAAAATAAAGAAGATAAGGAAGATAAGCCTGACGGGGACTTTAACCCCGACAATCCCTACAGGGAGGAAGAGGACGACAAGCCCGACGGGGACTTTAACCCTGACAATCCCTACAGGGAGGAAGAGGACGACAAGCCCGACGGGGACTTTAACCCCGACAACCCCTACAGGGAGGAAGAGGACGACAAGCCCGACGAGGACTTCAACCCCGACAATCCCTACAGATATTAGTACGGTAAAACCCCGGGAAGAGGAGTAAGCGCAAAAAATTTTCCTGAAAACTCCTTGCCCGAGCCGTCGGTCGCCCTGCGGGAGAACGGCGAAGGACCTTTTTTACTCTGCCGCAAATATTTAAGCGATATTAAAATAAAAAAATTTTTATATTTTTCAAAAAATTACCAACAAAACGGTTGATTGGCCTGTTATATAAGCGAACACTGAAAAGGAGAAAACTTTTTATGAAAAAAATCATCGTTTCACTTTTGCTTACTTCAGCGCTTGCAACGGGTGCGTGCGTTACGGCGGGCTGCAACGTTTCGTCGTCTGCCGACCGCAATTTGTCCGATTCGACAGCCTCTTCCGAAGGCTTCTATACTTATGCCGCCGCGTCGGTTGGCTCGATTATTTCGTCCAACGCCGAAGTTGCGGAGACCGATTCTACCGAAATCGTAGAATCCGATACCGTTCAGTCTGACGAAGCTGCGCCTTCCGAAGAAGCGACCGATTCAACGGCGACGGACGAAGACCTTTCGTCTGAAGGCGCCGACGTGCAGGAGCCTTCAACAGATGAAGCAATCGAAGTTCCTTCCGAGCCCGAAACACAGGAACCTTCAAACGAAGAGGGAACCGAAACTCCTTCCGAGTCCGAAGCGCAGGATTCCCCTACGGAAGAACAGCTTGCAACCATAAACAACTATATGAGCCTTGTTGAAAATCTTCTTGGCGACGGCAAGGCGGGCAGTGTTGTCGCTCAATCAGACAGGGAAGGCTACGAAATTAAGGAAGTCGTTTCTTTTTCCGACCTTGAAGGCAACGTTTTATCCTATACAATGTACTACAACCGCACGCTTATAGGCGCGGAGACCGACGAAGAGGACCACCACCACGGTCGGTACGGCGGAAAGAGCAACGAGACGGAGACCGAATATTCCATTTCGGGTATAATACTTATCGGTGAAGAGGAGTATCCGCTTGACGGCAGATACGAAACCGAAATCGACGGCGACGAACAAGAGAGCGAGTCTTTCTTTATGGTTACTCTCAGCGAAAATTCCTTTATTGTAATGGAACAGGAAATCGAAGACGACGAACAGTCCTTTGTTTACTGCATATTTACCGACGGAAAGCCTGTCGAAACAGTCAGGTTCTCATATGAGACAGAAAAGGGCGAAACCGAGCTCAAAATGGTCGTCGTAAAGGACGGCGAAAAGTCCGAGCTGAGATTTAAGGAAGAGACCAAAAAGGACGGCGAGCGCAGAATAAGCGTAAGGGTTGAAGCCGCAGGTCAGAACGTTTCGTTCAACATAATCGTCACCACCGACGAAGAGGGCAACGAGGTTTACCGCTATCAGTTCGGCGAAAAGATAAAGGATATGTACAAGCCCGTAAAGGGCAAGCATTTCGGCAAAGACGCGCACGGAAACTGCGTAATGCCCGAAGAAGCGCCCGAAGCGCCTGAAGGCGAAGCGGACGAGCGCGCGGAGGATACAACACTTTCGCTCCGTGAGGAGACGGGCGCCTCTGCCGCTTACAAGGGCGCGCACTATGAAAAAGAAAACTACAAAAATTTCAGAAGATAAATTTTCTCTGTAAAAAAGTACCTCAAAAGCTCAGCCCCGCGGAAATTTTTTTCCGCGGGGCTGAGTTATTTTTCCTTATACCCTTGACAGACTGTATAAATTGAGTATAATTAATAGTACAAGTATGAAAATTCATACCAAAATAAGGAGGAGTTATGGAAAATTTTCCCGAAGGCAAATTTCTGGCTACGGTCAAAATCGGTTCTAAAGGGCAGATAGTCATACCCAAAGAGGTTCGCGATATGTTCGCGCTCAAAGCGGGCGATTCGCTCATTCTCATGGCGGATAAGGGGCAGGGCATTGCACTGCAACCCTTTTCGTATGCCGAAACTTTCTGGAACGCAGTTAAAAACTTAGGGGAGGGAAAGGACCAGTGAACGCGCTGAACGTAAGTAATCTGATCAAGCAGTATCCGCGCTTTAAGCTGGATAACGTATGCTTTTCCGTCGGCGAAGGCAGGGTTGCGGGGCTTATAGGCCGCAACGGCGCGGGCAAAAGCACCACAATAAGGGGCATTCTGCGCTTTATATCCACGTCGGGAAAGGTCGAAATTTTTGGCAAGGATATTTCCGAAGAGGAAGAGCGGGTAAAGAGCGTCATCGGCTACGTCGGAGGCGGGTTCAGATACTATCCCTTAAAGACGCTGTCGGCAATACGTACGGCGTTTGCGCGCTTTTACTCCGAATGGGACGGGGACAAGTACCAAAGGTATCTTAAGGAATTTTCGCTGGACGAAAGCAAGAAGGTGCGCGAGCTGTCTGAGGGAATGAAGGTCAAATTTTCGCTCGCTCTCGCCCTTTCTCACGGAGCAAGGCTGTTGATAATGGACGAACCGACTAGCGGGCTGGACCCGCTCTCGCGCGAGGAGTTTTGCGATATTATACTCAACCTCGTGCGCGAAGAGGGCGTTTCGGTGCTCTTTTCCACGCATATCACTTCCGATTTAGAAAAAATCGCCGACGATATAATCTATATTTCCGACGGCAAAATTCTGGCGGCTTCGCCGCTGAGCGAGCTTACGGGCAAATACCTTTCGGCTCGGTTTTCTTTTGAAGAGCTTGCCTTGCGTAGCGACGCCATAGGTATAAAGCGCGTAAAGGACGGCTTCGAAGGACTGATTTTAAAGGGCGAACCCCTGCCCGAAGGCGCAACCGTAACCGAAGCGACGCTGGATAAAATAATGATACATATCGAGCAGGCCAAAAAGGAGGGCAAGGCGTTATGATAAATCTTATAAAGAAGGAGCTTTCGCTCTGCCTGCACCCCACGGCGTTTATATTTTTAAGTTTTTGCGTGCTCGCGCTCGTGCCCAATTACCCGTACGAGGTAATCTTCTTCTTTTCGGGACTGTCGGTGTTCTTCACCTGCCTCACCTCGCGTGAAAACGGCGACGTGGCTTTCACCTGCGCTCTGCCCGTAAAAAAGCGCGACGTGCCCCTTGCGCGCATAATAGTTGTAATCGGCTTGCAGTGCATTCTGCTTGCATTAACTTTTGCCGTGTGCTGCATCAAACAGGCTGTATTCCCTGCGGAAATGCTTGCAAACGGAGCGGGAATTTCGGCAAACCTCACGCTGATAGCCCACGGTGCGTTGCTGCTGGGAATATTCAACGTAATATTCTTCCCTATCCATTACGGCAATCCCGAAAAGGTCGGCGTGCCGTTCGTAATCGCCGCCGTCGTCGTCTTTACTTGCATAGCCCTTATGATAGTTTTGCGCTATGCGTGCCCGCTGTGGTCGGATACGCTCAACGGCGCCGACTCCTATCAAACGGGCGCAAAGCTGGTCGCGCTTGCGACAGGGCTGTGTCTGTACGCCGCCCTGACTGCGTTTGCCTGCCGCATATCCTGCGATAGATTTGAAAGAATAGATTTATAAAATCAATAAAAAACGCCGCCGTTGCCCGTTACAACGGCGGCGTTGGCTCTATTTGTCTGTTTTTTGTCCGTAAAATTCGCACAAACCTTTAAGCGTGCAGTTGGCGCAGTCGGGTCTTTGGGAATGGCACACCCGCCTTCCGTGAAAGATAAGCCAATGGTGCGCCTTGCTCCATTCGGACTGCGGAATGGCGAGCTTCAACTGTTCCTCCGTCTTTGTCGGGTTGTCCGCGTGCGCAAGCCCGAGGCGGTTTGAAACGCGGAAAACGTGCGTGTCCACGGCAATCGCGTCGCCGCCGAACGCCACTGAATATACCACGTTCGCCGTCTTTTGCCCTACGCCTGCAAGGCTTTTAAGCTGTTCGTGCGAGGAGGGTACTTCGCCGCCGAACTTTTCCATTATGTCGCGGCTGGCTGAAAGTATATGCGCCGCCTTGTTGTGATAGAAGCCGCAGGAATAGATATACTTTTCCAGCTCCTCCTGCGTTAGTTCAAGCATAGTCGCGGGGGTATTGTGCCTTTCAAACAGCTTTGCCGTCACCTTATTCACCCTCTCGTCGGTGCACTGCGCCGAAAGAATAACGGCAACCAGCAGTTCGTACGGCGTAGAATATATCAGCGCGGGACGCGCGTCGGGGTAAAGGTTGGCAAGCTCAGATAATATTTCCTGATTTTTCATACCTGTATTTTATCACTCCGCGCGCGCCTTAGCAAGCGCAATTCAGCGCATGGGCGAAATAAAAATTCTGCCGTACTTGTTTTCTATCTTCATATATCCGTAAAACGAGGAATATCTCCCCGCCGCAATCACTTTTTTTACCCTTGACAGCGCCGCTGCGGACGCCTTTACAGAAAGTCCGCAGCCCACGCCCGCCTCCTTTGGCGTGTTAATAAGGGTTGACGGAACCCCCGAATTTTTTAATGCCTGGTTGCAGTCTATCGCCTGTGAGCGAGAGCGGAAAACCGCCAATATTTCTGACATATATTTCACCCTTCGTAATATAAATAGTCTATGTATTATTGTATGAAACGAGGTGGGAAATGATTTACTTTGACAATGCTGCAACGGGCGGATTCAAGCCCGATAACGTGGTAAGTGCGGCGACCGCCGCGCTCAAAAACAGCGCGAATCCCGGGCGTAGCGGGCACAAGTTGTCGCTTGCCTGTTCGGAAATGGTGTACGCCGTGCGCAAGCTGGTCTGCGGCTTTTTCGGCGGATACTCTCCCGATCGCGTGGTTTTTACCAAAAACTGCACCGAGGCATTGAATATCGCAATTCTGGGCGCGCTCAAGCCCGGCGACAAGGTGGTCTCTTCGGTTGCGGAGCACAATTCGGTTCTCCGTCCCCTTCATTACCTCGAAAATAATGGCGTTCAGGTGCGCCTGGCGCCGCTCGATAAAAACGGCAACGTGGACGCGTCGAAGCTGATTTCGCTTGTGGACGGCTCCACAAAGGCCGTGGTAATAACCCTCGCTTCCAACGTCACGGGCGCCGCGCCCGATATCTCGGCTATTCGCGCGGGCATACCTTCGTCCACCCTGTTAATCTGCGACGGAGCGCAGGCGTGCGGACACGAGAAAATCGATATAAAGGCCATGGGCATAGACGCGCTCGCGGTTGCTGGGCACAAGGGTATGCTGGCGATTCAGGGCAGCGGCGCGCTGGTATTTTCCGAAAGATTTAACCCGTTGCCCATTTCGTTCGGGGGTACGGGCAGCGAGAGCTTTAACGCCGATATGCCCGATTTTTACCCCGACAGGTTGGAGGCGGGCACGCTCAATTACCCCTCGATAGTTTCGCTCGGCGAGGGCATAACCTACCTAAAGACGCATCTGTACGAAAACCGCGACCGTACGCTGTATTTGACCGATCTGTTGCTTGAAGGCTTAAGCAAGGTGGGCGGGCTGGCGCTCTATTCGCGATCGAACCCTTACGGAATAGTCGCGTTCAATCTTGCGGATATGCAGTCGGAAATCGCCGCCTATCGCCTGTCCGAAGAATATTCGGTCTGCGTGCGCGGCGGCTTGCATTGCGCGCCGCTTATGCATAAGGCGCTCGGCTCCGAAGGGCTGGTCCGCGCGTCGATTTCGGCGTTCAACAACGAATACGAGGTGGACTATTTCGTCCGCGCCGTGACAAGGCTTGCCGCAGGATAAAATTATTCGTGCTTTTCTATGCCGCCGCAACGGTTTCCCTTTGCGGCGGCATACTATATACTCTTTAACCTGCCTATAATCTGTTGCAGTTTTTTTCGCTTGAACCCGTCCAGAAGCGGGGATAGCGCGGCGTAAAAATTGTCCAGGTCGGCATTTGTAAGCGTGCCTTCGCGCTTGCCCTGCTCAGCCTGCGCTAAAATAGTCTGAAAAATCTGCCCTTCGCTCTTGCCGTTGAACGCCTTGGCAAGCGTTGCGGCAAGGTTTACCGTGTTTTCGTAAGCGGATTTATCCGCGCCTTTACCGCCCGTTTGTTTTTCTTCGCGGCGCGGCTGTGCGTCCGCTTGTTTTTCTTCGCCGTGCGGCTCGTTTGAAAATTTCCGCTCGGGGGGTTCCCCGTTCGCGTTGCCGTTGAAGTTTTTAAAATCTTTCATTAAAATCTCCGCATATAATGTTGTTAGGACGCCGCCGCGTCAAGCGTTTTACGGCTTAAACGGCGTCATTACATTTTATGTGCGGGGTGTTTTTTATGCAACTTTTAGTAGCGCTTTTTTTACTGCTCGTCGGGGCGGACTTCCGCAATCTCGGCAACAATCTGGGCAGCGTCAAGGAGCTTGCCGAAGAGTTGGGCGGCGAAGAGATGAAGTCGGCTATCGAGGGAGCGGAAAAAATCTGTAAAGAGGCGGAAGAAATCGAAGGTCTTATATCCGCCTTCCGCGCCGCCGCGAACGCGGACGCGGGCAAGAGCGGAAGCAATGAGCAGGCGAAGGGCGGCGCGCCTGAAGAGGGCTGCGGCAAATCGTTCGACGGGTCGGAGGGAAACGTTAGCTGCAACTGCGAATTTTCTCAGCACGGTTTTCCGCTTGCGCCCATTCGCGGCATTGCCGACGAGGGGATATTGTTCTGCCTTTCGCGTTATATTGCCGTGGGAGAGTGACGGCGTTTTCGCTTTGGGATATTAGTATTTGATGCGTTAATATTCAATGCAATAAATATTTATTCGTTTTTTTGAACTTTTAGCTTGAAAAGCGGGCTTTCTGATGATAAAATATAAATTGCGGAGTTTATATGAGGAAATTACATTTTGCAGAGGCGATTGCTTTTCAGGTCTTCTTATTGATATCAGGTTCGATAGTGGCGCTTTCGTTGTCGCTGTGCGGCGTTGAGCTTGGAAAAGAGCTCAGCATTTTTCCCGCTATAACCGTCGCGCTTCTGTTTATAATTCTGCTTATCGAAATAATCTCCGTATTCAAAATTTCAGATTCAACCGTGCATACCGTAATTACCGCCGCGGCTCTTCTTGCATGCTATATCTCTTCGTCCGACTTTGTTGAGGTTTTGCTGGATTTCGGCGTCCGCGTAGATTTGTTTTCCGCATCGATTACACAGTTTGCGGCTTATCACGCGGTAATGTTGGCAAACGTAAACTTCCTGAATTACACCTACGCTTTCAGAATAAACCGAAAGGGCTGGGCGACTATTCTGGCTTGCGCGATTATAGCCTGCGTACTGTACGGCGCCTTAAGTTTATACGGCTTCCAATATATCGCTTTCGCGCTCTGGCTGCCCGTATATGCGATAATGCACGTAAAGGCGTATCTCGCCGTGGCAAAGAGCGGCAATGTAAACCGCATATTTTTTCTTACAACCACGGTTATGAGCGCTTCGACGGGCATGCAGTTGGTCGAAGAGCTGGGCGTGGCGGGCTTTCTTACCTGCAACGTAAGCGGCTTCGCCACGGCGTATAATATGCTGATAATCAGCGTGTTCGGAATAATTTATCTTACGTTTATTCTAAAGACCGAAAGCAATTCGTTAAAGGCGGAAGAGTACAGACTGCAGGCGGAGCTTTTAAAGACCAAGGTTTTACAGCAGCAGATTAATCCGCACTACATATACAACTCGCTGACAACCGTAAAGGAAATGTACCATCAGAACTGCGAGGACGGCGACAACGCTATAAATTTGTTCGCCAAGCATCTGCGCGCAAACGTCAACGGAATGACTACAGAATTAATTTCGTTCGACGAGGAAATAGAGATTATTCAAAACTATCTCGGCTTTGAAAATTTAAAGCGCGAAAAGCCCGTCGAGGTAATATATAATATCGAATATTCCGATTTCCGCGTTCCGCCGCTCTCCCTGCAGGTGTTTGTAGAGAACGCCGTAAAGCACGGCAAGGTGGGCGATAAGCC
The DNA here is from genome assembly GCA_051884095.1 of Candidatus Coproplasma sp. Lineage (GTDB taxonomy): Bacteria > Bacillota > Clostridia > Christensenellales > Borkfalkiaceae > Coproplasma. The sequence continues at coordinate 2,262 of JBJEUZ010000045.1, read as the reverse complement.
CGACGGGGTGATTGAAATTTCCGCGTTCGAGCAGGAAAACGAAATAATCGTCGAAATTTCCGATAACGGCGCAGGCTTCGATATCGAAAGTATAAATCCCGAGTCCTGCGGCATTGCGAATTCCCGTGCCAGGTTGAGTCTGCTGCTGGGCGGAAGTGTGGAAATAGACAGCGCCGTCGGCAACGGAACGCGCGTGCGTATCAAGCTGGACAAGCGCACCGCCGCCCTGCCAGACGGGAGCGAAGAGGGAGGAAAGATATGAAAATTATTGTGGTTGACGACGAAATGAGCGCTCTGCACGTCTTTTTGTACGAGATTATGTACGAAAAGGACGTGGAGTATAAATTTTTCCGCGACGACGAAAAGGCGATTATCGACTACGTTTCGACCTACGGCGCGGACGCGGCGTTTCTGGACGTGAGAATGCCTAACGTCAACGGAATAGACCTCGCTCGCACGCTCATCACCCTGCTGCCGCGCATAAAAATCGTGTTCATCACGGGGTTGACCATCAATTTTTCCGACCTGCCCGAGGACGTAAGGGCAAACACAATAGGCTTTATATACAAGCCCTACGACAAGGCGGAGCTTATAAATTGTCTGAACGCCGTTGCGGAGGAAATTCCGCGCCTTACGGTAAAGATGTTCGGCGTGTTCGAGTGTTACCTAAACGGCAGGCGGGTCGAATTTTCGTCGCAGAAGGAGAAGGAGCTGTTCGCGCTGCTCCTGTATTATAACGGAAAGACGCTGACCATGAACGAAGCTATTGCCTGCATCTGGGGCGACCACGACGTCGAAAAAGCTAAAAAGCTGTACCGCGATGCGGTCTGGCGGCTGAGGAAGAGCTTACAGCGCATCAATTTCAACTGCGCGGAGTTCGGCAGGGCGGAAATTTCGCTTGACCGCAGAAACATAGACTGCGACTATTGGAATTGGCTGGACGGAAAGAGCGCGGAGTGCGGCGAACTGTTGGTAAACTACGATTGGACCGAGGTATGCCTGCCGGGGAATAAACGTAATTGACGGAATAAATAAACGGCGGTGACGGCGCGCAATGCGCCGTCACCGCCGTTTAAATCAGCATATTGACTTGATTAACTTTATATGGTATAATACAGGTATGAAAGTAGGTATTTCAACCGCGTCGCTCTTCCCTCGATATGCCACGGAAGAGGCGCTCGGTACAATCAAATCACTGGGCATAGACCTGGCGGAGGCGTTCTTTTCCACATTCTACGAATACCGTCCCGAATTTTCAAAGGCGATTGCGCCTGAACTTGGCGGACTGGAAATCAATTCCGTTCACGCCAATTCAACCAATTTCGAGCCCAACTTTTTCAATCCCACCCGCAGGGTAAAGGGCGACGGCTTCTATTGGCTCGACCAGCTAGCGCGCTCGGCGCAGCTTTTAAAGTGCAAAAATTATACCTTTCACGGCATGCACAGACTGAGCGGCGGTCAGGGCGACGATTTCGACAGTCTGGGCGGTTACCTGCGCGACGCCTGCGAATTTGCCGCAAGCTACGGCGTTTCGCTCTGCCTTGAAAACGTACATTGGTGCCTTTATAACCGTCCCGGCGTATTCGCCGAGCTCAAAAAGCGCGTTCCGACCCTAAGGGGCGTGTTCGACATAAAACAGGCGCGCCGTTCGCATTATCCCTATCAGAGCTATATCAAGGATATGTCGGGGGCGATAGCCTACGCGCACTTTTCCGACGTCGATGAAAACGGAAAGATGTGCCTGCCGGGCAAGGGGATTTATAACTTTACCGAAATTATCTCGCAGCTCAAAGGCGAGGGGTTCGACGGCAATATTTTAATTGAAGTTTACTCGGGCGATTACGGTGAAATCGCCGAACTTAAGGAGAGCGCTGACTATCTTTCCGAAATAATTTACAAACTAGGCTGAAAATAATTAATTGGGTTGCGCCGCCGCATTTTTTGCGGCGGCGTTCTGTTTTATAGCCCATTATATAATATGTATATAATTAAACGGGCTCGGACGGGCTTAAAAGGCATAATTTGTGGAACGTTTTTGTTAACGTACAACATATATTGTTAGTAATTAAAGCCGACAAAAAAATATAAAAAAATCGTAAAAATTTTTAAAAATTTGCTTGACTTATTTAAAAGCATTTGTTATGATATAAAAGCTGTCGGTCAGGCAGCGGGTTTTTTCTAAAACCAAAGCGCAACTTTCGTTGCGTAAGCGAAGATTGACAACTGCATAGAAGAGAAAGAAATATTAAAGTACAAAAGGCA
>JBJEUZ010000044.1:0-3813 GCA_051884095.1 Candidatus Coproplasma sp. | reverse complement strand
TCCTTCTATATCGAGGGACCTGCCGCTCAGGCTGCGGCGGATTATTACGCGGAGCATAACAACAGGTTCCTGTGGGTAGGAAACCTGTGGTATCCCGACTCTATGCTCAATAAGGAAGTGCCCGATTTTGCAAAGTTCAAGTCCACGGTAACGCAGGCGTCGATAGACTCCAGCTACGAGGATTCGTACAACAAAGTTACGGCAAATCTGACCGTTCAAAAGAATACCTACAACGGCTATTTCGTATTGATAGTATTGTCAATAGGTCTGATGCTGTTGCAGCAGTGGATATCCATGCGCGCAAACAAATCGGTAAACGATTTGAGCACGGTAGACGGCTCGGGCGCGCGCACAAACAAGATGATGATGATTATGATGCCCATCATCTACGGCGTATTCGCGTTCCTGTACTCGGCGTCCTTCTCGCTGTATATGATTACTAACACAGTCTACTCTATAATAACCACGCTGATTATAAACAAATTAATGGACTTAATATTCGACAAGAAGGAAGAGCGTGCAGAACACGAAAAACTTGCAGGAAAGAGAAAATAGGCGCAAATAAGCGCATTACCGCGCGTGGAAAGTCGCGCAGAATAAGGAGCAATTAATGGAAAATATCGAAGAAAACGTGTTCCTCGGAAAGACTTCGGAGGAAGCAATCGAGGCGGGGCTTGCCGAACTCGGCTTAAAGAGAGAGGAAGCTGAAATCACCGTGCTCGAAGAGGGCAAAAAGAAGTTGTTCGGCAGCGTCAAGGCAAGAGTAAGAATAGTAAAGAGAGCTACCGACGGCAAGCGTGCGGCAAATTTTATCGACGGACTGTTTGAAATTTTAAAGATTAACGCGTTTGCAGAGCTGGTTTCCGACGACGAAAAGATTGAAATCAACGTTCAGACTGCAAAATCGCAGAACGTAATCGGACATCACGGCGAAATTCTCGACGCCATTCAGACTATCGCGGGCGCTGTGGCTAATATCGGCAACGACGAATACAAAAAGGTTGTCGTAGATTGCGAAAACTATCGCGCAAGCCGCGAAAAGACGCTTATCGAGCTTGCAAATAAACTTGCAAAGAAGGCGGTTGAAAAGGGCAGAAAGGTAACTTTAGAGCCTATGAATCCCTACGAGCGCAGAATTATTCATTCCGCGCTTGCAAAGAATACCGAAGTAAAGACGGCGTCCGACGGCAGAGAGCCCAACAGATACGTAGTAATTATACCCAACAACGCCAAGCCCTATGAAAGGGGAGAAAGAAAACCCCGCTCGTCCAAGGGTGAACGCCGTGATTTCAAGGGCGACAGAAAGAGAAGCGGCGACAGAGACAGGGGCGAACGCCGCGAGCGTTCATCTTCACCCCGTCCTGCAAAGAGGGGCAAAAAGGAAATTCATTTCGGAACCTACCTTGGCAACAGCGGCGCCACCGCAGAGGTTTCAACCGAAAAGAAAGACGAAGAATAATTAAATCGAGCAAAAACTTTTTTTGCTTGAGTATAAAAAATTATAAAATTGAAGAGCAATCAAGCAAACAAGTAAAGCGACGCGTCGTTATCAAGGGAACGTAGCTTGATTGGCGATAGGTAAATCAAGTTATAAAGCAATTAAAATACTTGATGCAATGAGTCATTGCTTGACTAGTGACGAGTAAATCAAGGTATAAAGTAATTAAGAAACTTGATGCAATGAGTCATTGCTTGACTAGTGACGAGTAAATCAAGATATAAAGTAATTAAGAAACTTGATGCAACGAATCGTTGCTTGTGGTAGGTTTTCGGCCAACACTACCAGATTAAAATAAAAAAACCGATAGGAGAAAGTGCGTTAAAACACATCGCGCGTTCGGTTTTGCCGAACGCGCATTTTTTTGTTTTGCCGAAACGCACGAAAAACACAATGAAAAGAAAAAACACAACTCTGTTCCTGTGCAGAGCAGGCATAATAGCCGCCCTGTACGCCGCACTCACCCTGGCTTTCGGTCCGCTTGCATTCGGTCCCATTCAGGTCCGCCCGTCCGAAGCCTTTACCCTTCTGCCGCTGTTCTACGTCGAGGCAATCCCCGGTCTGTATATCGGCTGTATGCTCGCAAATCTGCTGTTCGGCTACGGCCCTTACGATATCTTTCTCGGCAGCCTTGCAACCCTTCTCGCGGCGGCGCTGACCTACGGCACGGGTAAATTTATTAAAAACGATATCTTAAAGATTGAAATCGGCGGCTTCTTCCCCGTAATCTGCAACGCCTTCATTATCCCCGCCGTATTGATTCTGGCAGGCGTGCCCGATATCGCTTACTGGGTTGAATTCGGCATAATGGCAGGCACGGAATCGCTCTGGATTTACGCAATAGGTATTCCCCTCTATATCGCAATCAAGGGCTTAATCAATAAAAACGTGCGCGTTATGCTGCCGATTCGGTTCACAAGAAACGAAAACAGCTCTCAATCTCAAAAATCGTGAAAATATAACATTATCGCTAAAATTTCACCCAAATATTACCTAAAATTACTTGCAAACTTGTCAAATTTAATATATACTTAAATTAGCTATAAATAGCAAATATAAACAAACGGAGTAATTGTATGAGTATAACAGAAGCAGTAGCGCAAAGATTGTCCGGAATATTAAAGGAGAGAGGAATGTTAAAGAAAGAGTTCAGAGAGCTTCCCGGCGTTAAGGGACAGAGCATCTGCAACATTTTCAGAACAAAATCTACTCCGGCAATCAGTATGACCACCCTCTACAGAATATGCAGAGCACTGGATATGACTATGGCAGAATTCCTTGCCGACCCTGTTTTCGACCAGGTTGTTGTAAATTAAATAGTAAATTAACGTAAAAGCTGCGCACTTAATAGTGCGCAGCTTTTTTGCGCAAATTAAAAAATTCTACCTTCAACGGTTGCAAAACTGAACATTGTTTAGTATAATGAATTTAAGGAGAACAAAATGAACGCAGTTAATTGTAAGGATAAGCTGATAGAAGTAACAACAAATTTAATCAACGAGCACGACGGCGACGTGGAAAAGGTTACAATCAGGGAGATTACCAACGCCAGCGGGGTTAGCGTCGGGCTGATAAATTATCATTTCGGCAGTAAGGAAAATTTAATTACAATCTGCACGCAAAAAATAATTTCGCAGGTAATAACCGCATTCAAGCCGGATATGAGCGTTGGAGAGGGTGCGGACAAATATCAGGCGGGCAAAGCGCGGCTTAAACTTGCCGCGTGTCAGGTGTTTTATTTTTTGTTTACAAATCCGTCGATATCCAAGCTGTCGATTATGAGCGACTATGCAAATTATACAAACGATTGCAATTCGTGGTCGGCGATTAAGGGCTTTTCAGATATAATAGGCGACGCTATAGAGTCAGAGGACAAAAAGCAAAAAGTAGCGTTTTATCTGGTAAATTCTATGCAGGCGGCGTTTTTAAAGTCGCGGACCCAACGTATATTTCTGGGCTGCGATTTTGAAGAGGGCGCGGAAAGAAAGAGATATATCGAGGATTTGATAGATACGTTGATGTGAGGGAGCTATGAGGTTAAAAATTTTTAAAGTACTGCTGTTGATATTGACGTTTTTCGTAGGGATAGGCGCGGTTTTCGGCGGCGTGTGTATGTTGATTGAACCCGACGGACGACTTGTTTTTTTAGATACGATGTTGCCGTATTTTCAGGTTCTGCCGTTTGCCGAAATTCTGTTTCAGGACTACATTTTTTCGGGAATTATGCTGATTATAATTAACGGCTTAACAAATTTAACGGCAGCCGCGTTGATTATAAAGAACAAAAGAATCGGATACGTGCTCGGCACGATTTT
>JBJEUZ010000043.1:0-3813 GCA_051884095.1 Candidatus Coproplasma sp. | reverse complement strand
CGTTTACCTACGAGGAGGAAAAGCAGTTGGTCAATTATTGCCTTGCCAACCTCGAAAGAGACACATCTCACGCCCTGTTGGTGCTGTTATACACAGGACTTAGGCGTAGCGAGCTTGCAAGCCTTAACGTCATTGACGGCACTTGGCTGGAATGCGACACGAGTAAGGAGAAGAAGGGCAAGAACGTTGTTAAACGCAAAATTCCGTTCACGCCTATGATGAAACGGGTGTTGCCGTATATCGACTTTGAAAAGGCGAAGAACGTCAACCTGAACAGCTTACATACGGCAATGAAGAGATTATTCCCTAGCCATCACTCTCACGAGCTTAGGCACACGTTCATTAGCCGTTGCAAGGAGAGCGGCGTTTCGGCTGAACTCGTCAGTATCTGGGCAGGACATTCTTTAAGCGGAACGATTACGACAACCGTCTATACGCACTATTCGGAAGAATTTCAACTGCGTGAAGCCGAAAAGGTTGATTATCTGCAATGGGAATTTGCGACTTAAACGTAGTTTAAAAGTAGAGAAAAACTCCCAATTTACTCCCAAATTCACTCCCAAATTCGGTAAGTAAGTCAAAAACAGCGAAAAAAGAAACACTATATATTGTGTTTAAATATCTAAACCTACAATATATAGTGTTGCTGGCTGGGGTAGCTGGATTTGAACCAACGAATGACGGAGTCAGAGAACGTCCGAACGTTTAAAAAACTCCGAAATTCAAGCAGAAACCCCCGTTTTTAGCGTATTTTTGAATTTAGTCCCCAGACAGTCCCCGCGACAGTTAGGGGGCTTTTTTGCTTGATTTTTAATAGTTAGTCTCCTTTAAATTCTTATTTTGCAGCGTTGGTCACTCAAAAACCGCGCGGCCGCACCCAGGAACGGGGCGCGCCGTTTGGCAACGTTGCTTGACCTCGAACGCTGACCCGCACCACGAAAAGCCCCGCAGGGCGAGCGGAACTTACAAAAGTAAGTGTAGTGAGTTACACTTAGTAGCAACCGCCGCTAAATTCTGCATATGCGAAAATTTTTCCAGATGTCTGGAAAAGCAGAGAAGCCGGGTTACTGTATAACCTTACCTTATCAGCTCCAAGCCGTGCAAACGGCTTTTCTCAAACGCTCCGCCCGTGCGTTAAACGTCATATAATACCGCGCGCGCCACCAGGCGTACGGGCGCACCTTGCCTTAAACTGCAGTTAAAAGTGTGGGAAGTTAAGAATGTTACACGAAAGAACGCAAGCGGGAGAACGCGGCGCGGCTGTTTTTATATATCCGACCTTATCGCGCCCATTTATGGGCGCAGTTATCCCCCTGCAATGCAGAAGATAACTTTTGTTATCCCCGTTAAATAATTGCTTCGTCTCGATATCTCATCGATACGCCGTACTATGCGCCCACCGGAACTATTTAACCGCACTTGTCCACCGTTCTTATTTAACCGCCACGAACCACACGTCCCGCCATTGCTCGCCGTTCTCCGACTTTCCCCGCTATGGCTTAGGGGTGGTATTTTGACTTAACTCGCAATGGCAACCACCAACACCCGGCAGTTTTTACCGACTTGCCGCACGGTCGGTTATTATTTAATTGGCTATGTTTAATCACTCAGAACGTTAGCCGTGCTAGTTGGCAACGTTGCTTGACCCGCAGCGCGCAAGGTTGCGGCGTTGGTTACTCAAATTTGCGGCGTTGGTAGCTCATTTATTGCCGTGAAGCTCTGAACGCTTGCCGCCGTATCTTCCAACGTTACGACGAAGCGGGGCGCATTTTGCGCAATAAAACTTGCTATAATCTTTTGATATTGCGCAACCAGCCGCGCGCGCCGCTCCTATGTTCTGGAATTCCTCGACCTTTCCGCAGTCGTTACAAGTATATTTACGCATTTTTAAACCTCCTGTTGTTGTGTGCAATGGTCGCACGACATTTTTTAAAATGCGGCAGGGCTACGCCCTGACCCATTATTATTTTAAAACATTTCCCAGCTTTTGCGCTATCTAACCGAAAGAGCGGCACGGGCGGCGAAATTTGGCGATATATCGCGCAAATTTACGCGCGCCCGTTTGCCTTTCTCTCATTTCTCATTATCCAGCACAAAAGCAATTAAAAGACATTACCCGAGCTATCGGGCAGATCGCTTTGTTCCTGGGCAGTCGTTTCATTATTGGTGGTGTCTGGCTGTTCCAACTCGCCCGCCTCGGTTTCCTCGGCGGCCTCGTCCTGGTTGCTCGTTTCGTCGGCGGTGTTGATGTCTGACTGTTCCAGCTCGGCGGCTTCCTCGGTGTTTATGTTCTCGCCATCGCTCGCCAGAACCTCGGCGGGTGGCGTTGCCTCGGCTGCTTTATCAAGTGCTTTTTCAAGCCGTTCAAGTGCCTTTTCTTTTTCGATAAAATAGCCCATAACTTGCGCTTGAATTTCGCGTTCTATGGTCTCGGCTGCTCGGTTGGCTTTGCTCCACCACAAGAACCGCCAGCGGTGAGGAATGCGAGAACCTGCAAGGAGATTGACAGCATAAGCGGCGGCTTTTTCGTCAATGCTCGTTGCAAGCGATAAGCGCGCATATTCGCTTTTGTACTGCTCTAAAAGGTTGGCCGCCATAACGTCGGCTTGCTTAGGCGGTAATAATTCAATATTTTGATATAGTCGCCCGTAAAGCTCGTAAAATTTTTCGTTTAATTCGCCTAACTCTTTAATCATTACTTTTGCTCCTTGTCTGCTTTCTTTGCCTTTGGTGTCGTTCTGAACTCTGGCGGCTCGTTCATATTGTAAAATTTGGCGGCGGACTCGTCCACGCTCTGAACGTCGCCGCGGCCGATAAACGGCAGGTAATTAAAGCCAAGCCCGCCAACGGGTAAAAACTCTTCAAAATAGCTGTAACTATTGAAGCAACGAAATATATTACCCTGGTTTATATATTTAACCTTGCTATATGTCTTTGCACCGCTGGTCAAATTTAATTCAACGTCGCGCCAGCTCCCGAACTCACGGCAATTAAATGTAGTCTGAATTATGCGCCCCGCCGCGTCGCTTATATGCTCCATTCCCAGCACCTCAATAAATCGTTTGCATATTTCTTTAATGTTTAGGTCTATGAGGTTAGCGCGCTGCACGTCCATAAATACGTCTATGCCGTAATGTCTATGCATTTCGTACCAGCGGCTAACGTGGTCGGGCAAGGTCTGACTTTTGCGGCTGTTGTAGTAGCGTTGCGCCTCTGATAAAAAAACTTTGCTTCCTGGCGGTATGTATTGCGTGGGCATTCGGTCATTTGGAAGCCCTATATAATAGCCGTTGATAAAATACGGTTCAAACGTTTCGTTGTAGCCTGTTATAAAGCTAACGTTATAATTAGCGAATAGCGGGGGCTTTGTCGGCAGCTCTAACGGCTCGGCGCGTTTCTCGTTCTGCTCGATTATGCGCGCCTGGGCGTAGTTTAGCATTTTGCGCCCCTGTGTCTGATATATTGATTTTATAAAGTAAGTCAGTAAAGAGGACTTGCCCGCGCCTGGCGCGCCAAAAATAATTGTTATCACGCGAACACCTCAAACGCAAACAAGCGCGCGCCCAATTTGGCGTACGCTTTGGTTACTCTCCTGGTTATCGTTTCGGCGGGAGCGGTTCCCATCCCGCTCCCGCGTACTCCGATGATAAAGGAGGAATTATGAACGCGGCACCCGTGCCGCTGGTGTGAGTGGTAGAAAAACGCTATGCGCGGCATATTGCGTTTAACTCTTTAATTACTGAGCGTTTAAGCTCTTGCAAGCTGTCAGCCTCAACGGCAATTATTTTGCCGTTGTAGACGTCCAGCACTTCA
>JBJEUZ010000042.1:0-3826 GCA_051884095.1 Candidatus Coproplasma sp. | reverse complement strand
TTTTGGCGCAGAGGAGAGGATTCGAACCTCCGTACGTATTCCTACGTAACACGATTTCGAGTCGTGCGCATTCGACCACTCTGCCACCTCTGCAAGCAAGGAATATTTTATACTATATTTTCATAAATTTCAAGCGTTTTTGCGCTGTGTTTTGGTTTTTATCGAAAAAATTTCTTTCGACGGCATTTTTGTGCGAATCTTGCGGCAACCGCTATTGCTTTCGCGCTCGCTTTATGATAAAATAAAGTCAATATAATTGTTTTGAGATAGACGTTATGAAAAAAATCTGCTTGACGCTTGTTCTTTCGGCGTTTCTGACTTTGTTCTGCGGTTGTTCGCTCTTTTATTCTGTCGCGGTTTCCGCAGACGGCATATTTCATTACGGCGTAAGTAAGAGCGACGCGTTCTTTATAGCTTACGAATGGGACGGTACGGAAGAGGGTAAAACTTTAATAATTCCCGACGAATTTAACGGCGTGCCGGTAACGCGCCTCGGCGGCTATACGGGAACGGGATATCCCTGTCCGTTCAGCATCTGGCTGCCCGAAAGCTATTCAAACGACTCCTCGTGCGGTCTCAGCGAAGATTTTTTCAAAAATCAGGAAATCGTAGACCAATGGTTCCCGAACGGCTACGAGATTATAGAAATTACTTTTACCGTGGTTTTAGGAAAAAATATAAAATCTCTCTATTATACCGATTTAGATAATAATTATTTTCAGTTTACAACCGAAGGTCAACCTACAAAACTGTACAAGGTAATTTGTGCCTATTCTTGTTCAGAAAATAATTCCAGGTTCTACTCGCAGGACGGCGTTCTCTATGAAAAGTCAACAGGTAAACCTGCCGAGTGGGAGTAAGGGCGTTAATTGATTGTTCTCACGCCTACGATATGAATTCCTCTGATTTTTGCAAAGGAGTAAGAATTAAGGGGCTTTCCGTAAGTATCGTACGTATGCGCGGCAACAAGAATTCGTCCGCCCGAAACGCTTACAACCACGGGCGAATGATAGAAGTCGCCCGTCGCGCTGCCCAGCTGAACGATATCTCCAATTTCCAGCTTTTCTGGCGTAACCTCTTCGGCAAACGGCCCTGCGCCCTCGTTGGTTGTAAGGAAATTAAACAGGTATTCAACGCCCGTCCAGCTTGCAGTTCTGTCATTTGCGGAATTATAGTACCAGCCGAAAACGGGTGTAAAATTCATAATTTTTGCCCCTGCATAGATACATTGCGAGGCAAAATTGGTGCAGTCGCCGCCTAGACCGTCAAAGTTAAAAAACGTAGGATTGCGTCTAAAAGCCCATTTTTTTGCGTAATCTGCGGAGGCTTGCCTGTTGTAGGAAATAATCTTCATACCATATTATATGTTTAAATTTCCGTCGCGGATACGGCGGTTTTATTCGGAGAATTTTTATGAAAATAATCGACGCTCACGCACACGTTGTGCAGTATATTGCAGGTTTTACCTCGCGCGGGGAACTTCGCGCAAGCGGAGGGGGAAAGGCAAAGTATGCCGACGGAAGCGAATTTCAGATGATACCGCCCGAACTGGGCGAAATCGGCGTAACGCCGGAAAAACTTATTGAAGTAATGGACGCAAACGGCGTGGAGCGGGCTGTGCTGTTGCAGGGGCAATTTTTCGGCTTTCAGAACGAATATACCGCCGAAGCTGTAAAAAAGTTTCCCGACCGATTTATCGGCGCGGCAAGCTACGACCCGTTTTGCAATAAGGCAGACGAGGTTAAAGAACACCTGTTCAAAGAGCTTGGTTTCAGGGCTGTAAAGTTTGAAGTTTCCAACGGTTCGGGTCTTATGGCATATCATAGACCGATAGACCTTGACGGCGATATTATGAACGCCGAATACAAATTCGCCGCAGATAACGGACTGACTTTCGTAATAGATATCGGCAGACCGAATAACTGTTGCTGGCAGATTGAAAATCTATCGTCAGCTGTAAAAAAATACCCGTCGCTTACCTTTGTTATATGTCACTTGCTTGCGCCTCAGCGCGGAGATAACGAGCTTTTAAAGCAATCTTTAGGTAAACTGTGCTATCCGAACGTATATTTCGATCTGGCTTCGCTTGCCGCCAACCAACGACCTGAAATCTATCCGTATACTACGGCGGTCGCGCATTTAAGGACGGCAAGGGAGGTAGTCGGAGCGGAAAAACTGATGTTCGGCACGGATATGCCGTCAAACCTCTGTCGCGACAGCTACGCGCACCTGAAAGACTATATAGTGGATAGCGGCGTCTTTACGCAAGGCGAGCTTGAACAAATTTTTTATGATACGGCTTTAAACGTATATTTCAACAACAAATAATCAGCAAAAATAAGTGAAAATTAATACCTGCCGATGCGGGTATTAATTTTATTTATGCCCCGTATAAGTTTTTGCAATATACAAATCTGTGCATAAAATTTGGATATAAGTAAAAATTATGATATACTTAACCTGTTGTTATTGCATTTCATTGAATTGCGATAGGCTTACGTAAATAAATTTGCAAATTAATTTTGCGATAAGGAGTATTATAATATGTCATACGTAGAGCAGGTCCTTGAAGACCTTAAAAAACGCAACCCCAACGAGCCTGAATTTCATCAGGCGGCAACCGAAATTCTCACCACTCTCGCGCCCGTAGTCGAAGCGCATCCCGAGTATGAGAAGGCTGGGCTTTTGGAGAGATTCGTAGAACCCGAAAGAGTTATTATGTTTAGAGTGCCCTGGGTTGACGACAGCGGCAAAACGCGCGTAAATAAGGGCTACCGCGTTCAGTTCAACAGCGCAATCGGTCCCTACAAGGGCGGTTTGCGTTTCCATCCTTCGGTAAATCTTTCCATAATCAAATTCCTTGGACTTGAACAGATTTTAAAGAACAGCCTTACCGGACTTCCCATTGGCGGCGGCAAGGGCGGTTCCGACTTCGACCCCAAGGGCAAGTCGGACAGGGAAATTATGGCGTTCTGCCAGAGCTTTATGACCGAGCTTTACCGTCATATCGGCGCTGACACTGACGTACCCGCAGGCGACATCGGCGTAGGCGGCAGAGAAATCGGTTACCTTTTCGGACAGTATAAGAGAATCTGCAACGAACACGTAGGCGTGCTCACCGGAAGAGGTCTTACCTACGGCGGTTCGCTTGTCCGCACCGAAGCTACGGGCTACGGCCTCGTATATATCACCGAAGAGGCGTTAAAGGTAAGGAACGACAGCTTCGAGGGCAAGACGGTAGTAATTTCCGGTTCGGGTAACGTTGCTATCTATGCGTGCCAGAAGGCGCAGTCGCTCGGTGCAAAGGTCGTCGCAATGTACGACTCAAACGGCTATATCTACGACCCCGAAGGCATCAAGCTCGACGTGGTTAAGGACGTTAAAGAAGTTAAGCGAGGCAGAATTAAGGAATACGCCGAAAGAGTAAAGGGCGCAACCTATACCGAGGGCTGCAAGGGCATCTGGACCATTCCCTGCGACATCGCGCTTCCCTGCGCAACTCAGAACGAAATCGACAAGGCTTCGGCAGAAACTCTCGTCAAGAACGGCGTGAAGTACGTTGCAGAGGGCGCAAATATGCCTTCCACGCTCGAAGCAATCGAAGTGTTCCAGAAGGCAGGCGTCGTGTTCCTCCCTGCAAAGGCGGCAAACGCGGGCGGCGTAGCAACTTCCGCACTCGAAATGGCTCAGTCTTCGGGCAGAATGTTCTGGTCGTTTGAAGAGGTAGACGCAAAGCTCAAGAATATTATGGTAAACATTTACCACAATATAGACGACGCGGCAAAGGAATACGGCTACGAGGGCAACTACGTTATGGGCGCGAACA
>JBJEUZ010000041.1:0-3901 GCA_051884095.1 Candidatus Coproplasma sp. | reverse complement strand
CACTGCACGATATTTCTGTTGATTGCGGGTTGCTATACGCCGTTCTGCCTTATTCCCCTTTGGGGCACTACAATGGGCACGGTAATTCTTGCGGTAGAGTGGGGACTAGCGGTGCTCGGCATAACCTTCAACGCGATAAATATGCACTGGAAGGCGGTTAAAATTCTTAGCCAGATAAGCTACGTGGTTATGGGCTGGATGATAATCCCCGCCGTGCCGCTTCTTTTAAGCACGGTGTCTTTCCCTTGCTTTATGTGGCTGCTTGCGGGCGGAATAGCCTACACCGTGGGCATAATCTTCTTTGCGCTAGGAAAAAAGAAGAAATATATGCACAGCGTATGGCACCTGTTCGTGCTTCTGGGTACGATTTTTCAGTTTATCAGCATTGTCGGTCTGCTTTAATTTTTGTATTTGGGTCAGTAACGCCGCGCGGAGTTCTTCTCCGCGCGGCGGTTATTATTTATTTAAATAATAATCGTTGCTTTTTGCATTGACTTATGATAATATATACTCGTAAACTGGAAATATTTTTAAGTTTGCAGATAAGGAGACAAAATATGAAATTCAAGAGGTTAATGATGGTTATAGCGGTACTCGCACTAAGTACTGCCAGCGCTTTTTCAATCGCGTGCATTACGTCGAACGACAAGGGCGATCAGTCAAACACGACTAAACCCGACGGCGATATTGACAACGATATCGGCAATCCTTCGCTCGAATTCACCGTTACGTTTAATATGAACGGACACGGCACGCAAGTTTCTCCTACGCAGACGACTGACGGCAAGGTGACCGAGCCCACCGCACCCACAGCCGACGGCTATACCTTCGGCGGTTGGTACACGGACAGCGCTTGCACGACGGCGTTCGACTTCAACACCGTTTTGACGGGAAGCACCACTCTGTATGCTAAGTGGACGGCAAACGAGACGGGCGGCGGTACCGAATCAGGCGGTTCCGAATCGGGCGGTACCGAATCGGGCGGTTCTGAATCGGGCGGTTCTGAATCGGGCGGTTCTGAAACGCCTGCAACTGAATATACCGTAACCTTCAATATGAACGGACACGGCACGCAGGTTTCTCCTACGCAGACGACTGACGGCAAGGTGACCGAGCCCACCGCACCCACAGCCGACGGCTATACCTTCGGCGGCTGGTATATAGACAGCGCTTGCACGACGGCGTTCGACTTCAATACCGTTTTGACGGGAAGCACCACTCTGTATGCAAAGTGGACGGCAAACGAAACGGGCGGAGGTACCGAATCAGGCGGTACCGAATCAGGCGGTTCTGAATCGGGTGGTTCTGAAACGCCTGCAACCGAATATACCGTAACCTTCAATATGAACGGACACGGCACGCAGATTGCTCCCGTACAAACGGGAAACGGCAAGGTAACGGCGCCCACCGCACCCACAGCCGACGGCTATACCTTCGGCGGCTGGTACACGGACAGCGCTTGCACGACGGCGTTCGACTTCAATACCGTTTTGACGGGAAACACCACTCTGTATGCAAGCTGGGCTAGGAATGAAGTTACGGTATCTTTTGACCTGAACGGACACGGCACGGCTACAATCGGAAATAAGACGACGGTAAACGGCAAGATAACCGCACCCACCGCTCCCACAGCCGACGGCTACACCTTCGGCGGTTGGTACGAAACTTCGGCGTGCACGGGCACGGAAATTGATTTTGCCACAAAAGAATTCAGCGAAAACACCACTCTGTATGCAAAGTGGACGTCCAACCAGTCGACAAATTTAACCTATGCGCATTCAGGAAACGAGAGCGCGGCGTTCGAATGGACAGATTCAGATGCCGCTTCGGCAACCGTCGAGTATAAGCTCTCTTCGGCAACAACCTACAACGCGTTGGACAGCCGGTTGATAAGGCAGACGGACGAAACGACCGCTCGCGCCGACGTGTTGGGGCTCAAGGGCGGCGCTACTTACGACTTTAAGATAACCGACGGGTCGGGCAAGATTTCGGTAATTTCTTCCGTCGCGATTTCCGCGTACGACCGTTCGGGCTACGCACATTTCGGCTATACCGACGGTGTGGGCGCCTATAACGACGACGGAACTTTAAAGACCGACGCGGTTGTTGTATACGTTTCCGAGGAGACAAAAAACACCGTCACGGCAAAGTTCGGTTCCACTACCTATACGGGCATAGTAAGTATACTCAACAACGCTTCAAAGTGTTCAAGTCCCCTTGTGGTCAGGGTAATCGGCACAATAGCAGCGGCAACCTGGAACAAGATAGACTATAACGAAAATAAAGAATACAGCAGCCAGAACTTAATGCCCGCAAGCGTTGTTGTGGGTATAAACGGAAAGCAACTGCCCACCAACAGCAATACCTATCAGTCAACTCTCATTTCCGGAGGTTACAACACGCTCGACACCTCGGTATATTCCGAGCTCAACGGTCTGGATAGCCGCGCAAAATATTCCGACGGCGAGTACGACACCATTTGGAATAACTGTCCGATAAAGGGCGCGAGCAACGTCACGTTAGAGGGCGTGGGCGAGGACGCCAGATTGTTCCAGTGGGGCTTGACATGGTCGAACTGCAACTCTATTGAGGTGCGTAATCTTACGTTTGAGGACTACACCGAGGACGCATGCTCGTTCGAGGGCTCGGATACGAGCGTAAGCTCTTTGAGCTCGTTTAATTACAAAAATATCTGGATTCACTACAACACGTTCGAAGAGGGAGTAAACTATTGGGATCTGTGCGCCGAGCAGGATAAGCACGAGGGCGACGGCGCAACCGACTTCAAGGGCATTTCAAACGTAACCGTTTCATACAACGAATACCATAACAACCACAAGACGGGTCTGGTTGGCGGAAGCAATTCTCACTCCACGGCAAACGTAACCTTCCACCACAACTATTACAACAACAACACAAGCCGTCTGCCCCTTGCAAGACAGGCCAATATGCATATGTACAACAACTATTACTACATGTCCACGGGCACCAATATGTCGCTAAGGGCAGGTGCGTATGCGTTCATTGAAAATTGCTATTTCGAAAACGCCAACAACCCCGTTGTAATCGAATCGCGCGACTCTACCTACGGTATAGGCGCGGCAAAGATATACGGCAGTACGTTCACGGGCAAATCGCCTGCGTCAAACGACTATCTGTATATAGTTTCCGACAGGACGCAGACCGTTACAAACGAAAATAAATTTTCGCAGGACTTCGACACTAATTCCAGCGTGTTCTATTACGACGCAACCAACAAGTGCTCCGACGTTGAAAATCTGCTGACGGCGGAACAGGTAAAGGAGCTTGTGCCCACGCTTGCCGGCGTTCAGAAGCGATTAAATAATATCAGCGGAGGCATTTCGTCGGGTGAAAGTACGGGCGGCGGCTCCGAGTCGGGCGGTTCCGAATCTGGCGGCGGCAGCCAGACGGTTGAGGAAACTTCGGTAATCATATTCAGCGACGGCGCAAAACAGCTTGTGGACGGCGAGCTGGTAAGCGAGCTTGACGGTTTCACTATAAGTATCAGTGCTGACCCCAAGATTAAGGATTTTGTATATAACGGCAACACCTATTCCAATTCGGCAAAACTCAACAGCTCCGGGTCGGTTACGTTTACCGCCGATAAGGACTGCACGGCGATAGTTTGTTATTACGACTATAACAGCAAGACGAATACCTCCATCAAGATAGGCGACGTGGTTTACGGCGGTACCGAGGCTACCCTGCACAGCGACGCCAACGGCTACTACCATTTGGTCGAGGTTGAATTCGAAGCGGGCGTAGAATATACGATAGTCAGGGGCGTAAGCAGCGAAATAAGCCTGTGCTATATGGTGCTGACCTTCACGGAATAATTAACTGAAAGGTCGGAATAATTAATTAAAAAGGTCGGTTTGCA
>JBJEUZ010000040.1:0-3906 GCA_051884095.1 Candidatus Coproplasma sp. | reverse complement strand
CCGAGCCAGAAATTAGGATAATAATTTCTGTATGTAGAATTAGACGCCGAATTTATCATATTGCCCCAGGTAGCCGTGCCGAGAGGCGCGCCTATGCCGAGGTAACCGAGCGTCGCTTCCATAAGTATTACGCTGCCCAGACCTAAAGTCATGGATACTATCAGCTGAGGAATGATGTTGGGCAAGAGGTGTTTGAAAATCTTTTTGGAGGTGGAAAGACCCGAGCAAGTAGCCGCAAGCATAAATTCCTGTTCCCTTAAAGACAAAATCTGACCTCTTACCAGCCTTGCCGTACCCGTCCAACCAAGAAGGCATAGGACGACCATCATCAGATATAGCTTGGCTATGCTGCCTCCCATACCCAGCGCAGAGAACGCAGCGGACAGAATGAGCATTATCGGCAACGAAGGAATACAGCTTAAAATATCTACTATTCGCATTATCAGCTGGTCGACCCATTTGCCGAAATAACCGGCAATGCCGCCCAACAGTACGCCTATCAAGGTTTCAAGGAGTACGACTACAAATCCGATGGTGAGAGAAACTCTGCCTCCTTCCATAAGACGGGTGAATATGTCGTTTCCGTTTTCGTCCGTGCCCATCCAATGTTGCCAGGATATGCCGCCCTTGATATTATAGGACGTATAATTAATCGTAACGTCGTAAGCCTCGTACTCTTCGCCGTCAGGTCCGTAATAGATAACCGACGAATACGTACCTACCTCAGTGGGATTGTCATAATCGAGCTTAGTGCTCTCGCCCGAGCCGTTGTACCAAGGGGAAAACAGCGGACCGACGAACGAAAACAAAATGAGAACAATTAACGTAACCAGACCGATAACCGACAGTTTGGAGCGGAAAAAGCGCTTTAATACCGTCATACCCGGCGAGAGAACCTTTACTCTGTCGTGAAGGTTTTCGCCGTGAAGATTATCGTTAAAGTTTTCCTTAGCCGATACGTTTTCGTCTTCCGAAGGCTGAATTTCGGGGATATTTTCTTTATTATCTTCCATAGTATCCTCTCTTATTTGCCGAGCTTTACCCTCGGGTCGACTACCGCATACATCAGGTCGGCAAGCAACGTTCCTATTACCGTCAATACGGCAAGGAACATATTATAGCCCATTGCAAGGGGAATATCGCCGATTTTTAGCGCTTCGTACGCGACGTTGCCTATTCCCGGAATAGCAAATACGGTTTCAGTTATCATTGCGCCGCCGAATAGCGTGGGCAACGTAAACGATAGCGTTGTTATAAGGGGAATAAGCGTGTTTCTGAATACGTGTTTGTACACTACCTTTCCTTCTGAAAGTCCCTTAGCGCGAGCCGTTCTGATATAGTCGGCGTTGAGTACTTCAAGAGTATTCGTTCGAGTATAGCGCATGAGTCCGCCTATATCGAGAATGACGAGCACAAACATTGGAAGTATAAGGTGCCAGAGCATATCGCCGAAGCGTTCGATTCCGCTCGCGTCGAGAGGAAGATTTGACGATACCAGACCGCCGATATCAAACCAACCCAAATCAACGGCAAACCACTTAATGAGCATATTGCCGAGGAAGAACGACGGGAACGCCATACCTATCATACACAGAACGGTTACCGTATAGTCGAATTTACCGTACTGATTGCAGGCACACTTAATACCGAGAGGTATTGCAATAATCATTTCAAGAATGAGCGCAACGAAGGAAATAGCAAAGGATATGCCCATATGTTCGGCTATAACTTCCTGAACGGGCTGGTTATATCTGAACGACGTACCCATATCGCCGCGGAAAACGCCGGACAGCCAATTCCAATAACCCTTTAATATTCCTAAAAAACTGTTATCGTCCAGCCCGTACAGGGCGAGCGTACGCTGTAATTCGGCTTCGTCGATACCCGTAGAGCCCGCCTGCGTATAGAACTGTTCCTCAAAATAGCTGACAGGCATCAGCCTTATGAGGAAATATAATATTATTGATACGCCGAGCAGAATTAACAGCGCAAACAATATTCTTTTGATTACGTATTTTGCCATAAAATGTAACTCCGCGTTAAACGGTTATTTAACGTAGTCTATTTCCCAGAGCTTATCGAAGAGCCCTATGTTGTGGTTAGGATTTTTAACCAGTGTTGCGCCGTCGATTACGTTCTTATTGTAAACGCAAAGGTCGCTTCTGTTATAGGTAGGAAGTTCTACGGCAAGGTCCATAATCAAATCCATACATTCAGCATAAATTGCGATACGCTCGCTCTGATTGAGGGTTTCGCGTCCTTCGTCAATCTTGGCGCTGAGCTGGTCGATTATGTTCATCTCGTATGACCAAGTTGAAGAATCTCTTAAAATGTTGGGATAGTTCCAGTTGTTTACGCTGGTTGCCTTGCTGTCCTTATGGTAAATCTGATAAGGGTCGGGGTCAACCGCAGACGACCAAGCCGCCGCCCATACTGCAAGGTTACCGGTGTTCATCTTCTTGAGCGCCTGAATATCAGTCTGAACGGTAATATCAAAACCGATAGAGTTGAGCTTTTCGCGCGCGTCGCGGAACATCTGGTATGCGGGGTGGTCGGTAGATTCGCCGGCAATAGTAAAGGTGAGCTTAAGTTTTGTGCCCATAGATGCGTTGGAAATTCCCCTTACGTTCTTGGTCTTTACGTAAATGCCGTCGCTTCCGAGAGTATAGCCAGCCTTTTCAACAAGCGCCTTTATTTCATCCAAGTCGGTAGAATATTTAACCGATTCGTACTCGCCTACGGGCTTTCCGCTTTCATCCTTGGGATATGCCCACGAAGTTATAGACATGGGTCTGTAAATCGTAGTTGCAAGCGCGCTCGTATAGTAGTTGGTTACGGTCGCGTTTGTATCCATAGCCTTCATTATAGCCTGACGGACGTAAATTTCGGGAACGAACTTAGGATTTACGCCTACGTAACCGTAGCCGCCGGTAGAATATGTTTCCTTGGCAAGATATGACGAAAGCGTAGTAACCTTATTTACGTTACTTGTAGTTGCATTAGGCATACCGAAGTCGATTTTCTGAGATTCGAGCGCTTCCATAATCTTATCGTCGGCAAGAACCTTATAGTTTACGTACTTGATTTTTGCATTGTTGATGCCAGAACCTACTGTTTCGAAGTAATCGTTACGCTTGAAGTAAACGACGTTATTTTTAAAGAAAGACTTTCTGTCTGATTCGTCGCCGCCCGTTTCGGTAGATGCCTTGTAGCAGCCTGCGCCGACGGGGAGTCCGTTTTTATCCGCGTTTTTAAGAACTTTATCGAAGAAGTCCTTTTTTCCGACGTCTACGCCGAAACTATCGACGCCGTTTGCCTGAGCAACGTAGTCAACGTTATTATACGTACCCGAATAATAGTGCATAGGAGCAACGGTAAAGCCGAAGTTGAAGATTGCCTTGGGGTCAACGCCGTTGATGACAATCTTCAATACGTCGTATGCTTCGCCAAGATTCTTGTCGTTAAAGCTGGTTACCTGTTTTGTGGTTATGCCTTTGACGGTCTTAACCTTCTTATCGTCTGAAATATTCTGATAATAACTGGTCCTTTCCTGTCCGGTGAACTCTTCAAGAGCGTTGGATGCAGTTGCCCAAGCAGTTAAGATTTCCTTTATCTTACTCTTATCCGTATTGGCATTATATACTTCCTGAATGCAGTATTCTTTCTGAAGCTGTAACTTTGCATATTCTTCGTCGCAGTTGTTTGCAGCCATATAAGCAGATACTTTTTCAGCAGTCGTAGCCTCGGCAATGCCGTCTATATGGCGCTTGTCCTGGGCTTCTTTGCCATCCTTATCAGGGTCGAGAGTCGTATAGTAAAGCTCTGCAGGCAAATCGGGGTCTTCGTTTCTTACGCCGTTGCCGTCAACGTCTTCGAAACGGGATACTTCCACGCCCTTATCGTTGA
>JBJEUZ010000039.1:0-3911 GCA_051884095.1 Candidatus Coproplasma sp. | reverse complement strand
CTGACAGTTCGCTTATCTACTCCGAGAATTTTTGCAAGTTGCTCTTGCGTAATACGTTTTCCGTATCTAAGCAATCTGAGGTTTTCTGCAAATTTGATATCTATCATATTATAGTTTTTACCAAAAATTTTGGTAAAATACTTGACAGACCAAAAATTTTGGTTTAAAATAGTTAGAAATATCAAACCAAATAATTTGGTAAAAAGGAGAAACTTATGAAAAAATTTTTTGCAATGGTTTGCGCGGCTCTGACTTCGGTTATTCTTGCGCTTGTCTTTACGGCTTGTGACTTCGGGTCAAGCAATACAAGAACTGAAAATAATGAAGCCGAAACGAATGCACCAAGCATTGTCGGTATTTATAAATTTGAGTCCTGCTTATATACGTTTGATTTTGACCGTGCAAATGACGAGCTGAAAATTGGCGATGATTATTGCGGCTTATTAGTTACAGAAGATCTTATGGTTCTTGAAATTAGAGAGGACGGAACTTTGACATTGACAACAAATAATACCAAAAATAATACCATCGAATATATCTCAAATGGTACGTGGAAAAAAGATGACGGCGTTTATATTTTGACCGTCATTGGTGGAATTGGTATGAGTGGAGAGGAACAAATAGCTACGCTCGACGGCAATAAGTTGACTCTTAAATGTTCATATGAGTCTTATAATAATAAAAATAATTATCATACCCAATATGTATTTAATAAAAAATAAATTATAGTAAAAGAATATAGAGGCTCAATTGCTGTCTTTATTTTTTGCAGTAAGTTGTGGGGCGGGATTGCGATATTTTCGCAATTCCGCCCCTTTTTTTATGCGTTTAGCCTTGTTTTTTGCTTTACAAACCGCGCGGCGGTATGCTAAAATATCAAGGCTATAAAAATTCACACCCGTGGGGCGGGCGACCCGTGGCGGAAAAATCTTTAATTCCGCAATAATCGCCGATATAAAGCCGCGCTTACGGGGAGGTTTAACGGAGGAATTAAAATGGCAGTTATCACAATGAAGCAGCTTCTCGAAGCAGGCGTTCACTTCGGTCATCAGACCAGAAAGTGGAACCCCAAAATGGGCAGATACATCTATGCTGCGAGAAACGACATTCACATCATCGACTTACAGCTCACCGTAGGTCTTATCGAAGAGGCTTACAAGTTCGTAGTCGACACCGTAAAGGATGGCAAGTCCATTCTCTTTGTCGGCACCAAAAAGCAGGCTCAGGACGCCATCAAGGAAGAGGCTGAGCGCTGCGGAATGTTCTACGTAAATTCGCGCTGGTTGGGCGGCACCCTCACCAACTTCAAGACCATACGTTCCCGTATCGACAGAATGGTAAAACTTGAAAAGATGGAAGAGAGCGGCGAATTCGACCTTCTTCCCAAGAAGGAAGTAGCTAAGCTCAAGGAAGAAATGGACAAGCTCCAGACCAACCTCGGCGGTATCAGAAATATGAGCAAGATGCCCGGCGCTATGTTCGTGGTAGACCCTCATAACGAGGACATTGCCGTTGCCGAAGCGCGCAAGCTCAACATTCCCATCATCGCTATCACCGACACCAACTGCGACCCCGACCTTATCGACTACGTAATTCCCGGCAACGACGACGCTATCCGCGCAATTAAGCTGATTGCAGGCGTAATGGCTAACGCTGTTATCGAAGCTAACCAGGGCGAAACTCCCGTAACCGAAGAGCAGGTTGCAGAGGTTGCCGAACCTTCTTCTATCGAAGAGGTCGTTGCGGCAGAGGGCGACGCTGAATAATATTTAAAAATCAACCCATTAAATATAATAAGGAGAAAATAAAATGGCTTTCACAGCTAAGGACGTAATGACCCTCCGCGACAAGAGCGGCGCGGGTATGTTGGACTGCAAAAAGGCCTTGACCGACGCCGACGGCGATATGGAAAAGGCGGCAGAGCTTTTAAGAGAAAGAGGAATCGCTAAGGCGGTTAAAAAGGAATCGAGAATCGCGGCTGAAGGCGCGGTAGGCGCATACGTATGCTCCAAGTGCGGCGTAGGCGTTCTGCTTGAAATCAACTGCGAATCCGACTTCGTATCCAAGGGCGACAAGTTCCACGCAATCGTAGACAGCGTAGCCGAAGTTATTGCAAAGAATAAGCCCGCTGACGTCGAAGCGCTCAACGCTTGCGCTATAGGCAACGAAACCGTAAAGGACTATATCACCAACAACACCGCGGTTATCGGCGAAAAGATTTCTATCCGCCGCTTTGAAATTTACGAAACCACGGGCAAAATCGAAACCTATATCCATATGGGCGGCAAGGTAGGCGTAATGGTTGAAGCCGTAGACGTAGCCGAAGGCGCTGAAGAGACACTGCACGACGTAGCTTTGCAGATTGCAGCTGCTAAACCTTCTTATGTTACCGAAGAAGAAGTTCCCGCCGAAGTTATTGCAAAGGAAAAGGAAATTATGCTCGTTCAGATGCAGAACGACGAAAAGAACGCAAAGAAGCCCAAGGAAATTCTTGAAAAAATCGTTATGGGCAAGATGGGCAAGTTCTATTCCGAAAACTGCCTTCTCAAGCAGGCGTTTGTAAAGGACGACAGCCTCACCGTAGGTCAGGTTATCGGCAACAAGTTCAAGGTTGCGCGTTTCGTTCGTTGGGAGATGGGCGAAGGCATCGAAAAGAAGAGCGAAAATCTGCAGGACGAAGTAGCTAAGCAGGTTGAAGCTATGAAGAAGAACTAATCTAAAGGTTTTAACAGTACGCCGCCGCGCTTTAATAAAGCGCGGCGGCATATTGTTATAATTGGTTTAGTAATGTAACGCGGCGCGCGGAAAAACTTTTCGCGCGCCGCGCTTGGTTTTGTTTTATACTGTTTTGGTTATATTCTGTACCGTTTTTACTTGCTTATGGCTATTGACGCGCATATATGCCGCGATTAAACGCCCTTAACAATAAACTGTTCGCCGCTTAGAATATATAAATATCCGTCGATGAGCGTCGCGCGCACGTTGGCGCAATCCGTGGCGGCTTTGAGTTCCTCTTGCAGAACGGGCACTAACTTGTAGCCGTCGTATCTCAAAAGCAGATAATCTTTGACCCAGCCCTTTACGTCAGAGTCGCCTTCGTGGTATACCGCCAGTCCGACCAAGCCCTCCTTGCTGTTGATATAGTAGCTTTTGAACTCGGTTGAAAACTCTGCGTTTTCTTCAAACTTTACCACCGACTGCGCCGTGTAGGCGTCGTACAGCTCGATTTTAAGCATCAGCCTGTTTTCGCCGTAGCCTATGCCCAATAGAGTGTTGTCCTTAAAAGTTATCAGCGAGGTGGAATATCCCGAAATTATGCCCGAATCGGCGTAGGTTATGTTGTCGTAATCGCTCAAGTCGAAGCAGTATACAGGGTCGGTCAACAGGCGCCTTATCGCCGTGCAAACGTAAGCCTTAGTGCCTTTGAACCTTGCCGACTGAACGCTTTCGTCCTCAGGAGCAAAGTTTTTAACGCTTGCAACAACTTCAAAACTTTCAAGGTCTATACAGTAAAGGCTCGCCGAGGATGCGTTGTATGTGTAGGTCGCTTCGCTGTTGGTATTGTTCACCGTCATATACGTCGTGGCGAACACCCTTAAAACGCCCTCGTACTCGTCCATAGAATACCTGTCGTTTATCTCTCCGTCTACGCTTGCGGAAACGATATAGTTCAGTCCGCCGTCCGCATAGCTGATGCAGGAAATTTCGGTTGCCCGTTTGGTTATATCGTATACGGGCAGGTCGTCGTCAACCTCTTTGAAATAACTGCGCGTAACGAAGATATTTTCTTCTGATACGTACGCTTCGTCCGAATAGGAGAAGAGCGCGCATCTGTCTGTAAAGGCGTTTTCATCCGGGTCGTAGCGGCATATTACCGTGTATTTTGCCGAAGTCGCGTCGTCGGGCGCAAC
>JBJEUZ010000038.1:0-3914 GCA_051884095.1 Candidatus Coproplasma sp. | reverse complement strand
GTTTTTTAACATTATATTGCTCATATCCGAAAGGCTCTTATATTTGAGCACCTCGTGTATGCCGCAGAGGTAAATATCGAAGAACTGTAAATCGCTCTCGCGCATATCCGTTTCGCCGCTCACGGAGATGAGGTTGCTCTCCATACCCATAAGAACCTTTACGACCGTAAGTTTTTCCGCTTCCTCTATCTCCGAGCGGAGGTCGGGAAGCGCCCTGCGCTTGAGTCCGAACAACAGATGGTTGAAGCCGTGGTCGGTTATTGCAATTTGTTTTAAATTCGCTTTTTGAGCGGCTACCGCGTTTTCAAGCACGGTATTTTTGCCGTGAGAATAGGGCGTATGCGTATGGTAATCAGCAGTCAGTATCATTGAAATCTCCTATGTAATCAACCTCTTCTTCCAGCAGAACGCCGCAATAATTATATACCTCCCTGCGGACGGTAAAAATCAGTTTTCTTACGTCGTCGGCGCTCCCGCCGTCGTTGATTATAAAATTAGCGTGAATGGGCGATACGTAGGCGCCGCCTATCCTTTTGCCCTTAAGCCCCGCCTGTTCAATCAGCTTTCCCGCAGGTATGCAGGGCGGATTTTTGAACGCGCAACCGCAACTTCTGCCCTTCGGCAGATGACTGCGGCGGGCTTTGTAATAATCGAGTTTATCCTGTATTTCGCCCGCGGAGGACGAATAAACAGAAAGAAACACGCCGACGATAAGACAATCTTTTTTCTGCATTGCGCTCTTCTTTACGCCGAAGCCACAGCGCTCGGCAGACAGATTTTTAAACTTTCCGTCGTAAATTTTTACTTGTCGCACAACGCCGGCGATATATTTTCCGTCCGCTCCGCCGTTCATATATGCAAGTCCGCCGACCGTTGCAGGTATACCGTATAAGAACTCCAGACCGCCAAGTAAACGACGTCTGCAATATCGCAAAAGTCCTGCAACCGTAGTTCCCGCAAGGCAAAAAACCGTATTATGGTTTATCCTCACGATTCCGCAAAGTTTTTTGGTGCAAAGCACCGCCCCGTAAAACGGACGGTCGGAGGCAAGCACGTTTGAACCGCAGCCCAGAATTACTTTTTTTGTGCCGTTTTCACGCAATAAATCGAATACAGCCGCAGCCTGAGGAATATTTACGGGAAAGTATGCACGGCGCGCGACTCCCCCCAGCCCGTAGGTCGTATTGTCGGAAAATTTAAAATCATCCGTATGTGGCGTTTGTTTAATTAAACTTTCTCTGTTCAGAGCGCGTAAATTACCACTTTTATATAATACCATTTTTCTACTACTTTTTCAATCACTTTAACAAAGATTTCAACAAATTTAAATCGCCAGAATTTGCTGCGGCGGCAACTTCGCCGTAATAGCGTGCGCTTACAAAACTTTTTAAAGAGGCGCTAAACGTCAGATTTTCCATAGCAG
The DNA here is from genome assembly GCA_051884095.1 of Candidatus Coproplasma sp. Lineage (GTDB taxonomy): Bacteria > Bacillota > Clostridia > Christensenellales > Borkfalkiaceae > Coproplasma. The sequence continues at coordinate 2,491 of JBJEUZ010000038.1, read as the reverse complement.
TCAATTCGTCGTCGTAAAGCGAAACACCGTCGCTGAAAAGTCCGAGTTTTTTCACGTTTACGTTTTCGCTTGTCAGATAGTCTACAAACCGCTTGCAAGCCGCATATTTTTTATCGCCTGAAAGAATGGAAATGTTCTGGTACAGGTCGTTAAACGAAGTCAAGGGCTTTGTTATAAACTGCGCTCCGCGCGTCTTTAATCGGAAGATATCGCGCTGTGTGCCCAAAAGATACTTATATTTTCCGTTCAGAAGCGAAACGTAGGCGCCGGTAGGTTTTTCAACTGCCGCGCCGTTTAAGCCCTCGAACAGGGCGCAGATTGAAACAAGATTATCTTTCCCGCCGTTAATTACCGTGTTCTGAGCGTCAGCGTCCGAAAAATCGGCTTGACAATCCAAAGTTAACAGGCAATAGCCGCCCCTGCACCATACCTTATATGCAAAGTTGGAACAATTGACCAGTTCCTCTATGCCGTAAAAGCCCGCGCCGTATGAAATCATGTCTGGACAGGTCCCCAGTTCTATATTTTTTCGGGCGGCGTCCGCGGATATCGAATTTACGGTTACGTAGAATCTTTCACCCTTGAAAAGTTGATCCGCCGTATCCTGTAAAAACTGCGCGCGCGAGCCTTTGCCGCCCTCGAACGAATCAATCTGCCAGAGAGTTAAAACCTGCATTTCCTGCGCCGATGCTCCGCTTTCGCCCCTTGAAAATGCTGCTGCAATCGGCGCGGCGACAATTATTGCCGCAAGCAGAAAAATTAAAAACAGGCGTTTTTTGGTAAACATATAATATATTATTTAAAAACCGCCGTAAAAATACATAGGGGACTATCCGAAACGGATAATCCCCCCGCTTATCCGACAAAACGCGAACAACGCTTTGCCTGAAAAGCTATATATAAAGCGTTGCCGCTTGTAAAAATATCTTGCGCAAACCAAATCTTTTTATTCTGATTATATTTAAGAAAAATCGGCGCAAAAAGCGCCGATTTTTCGTATTTAGCAGAGTTAACGACCCTGCAGGAGATTAATATGAGCTTAATTATTCAGCAGATTCAACCGATGCTCCGCTCATTGTAAGATAAAAAGAAATTGAATTGAGCGTTTCGCTTGTTATAGTGATAACGTCGCCTGCTTTAAGCGTAAGCGTACGCGATTGGTCGGAACCAGCATCGTCGGACGCGCCAACCTGATACCAATACTCCGTTTCGGAACCGTTTATGCTGACACGGAAAGCCGCTCTGTATAACAATACGCCACCGCTCATTGCTAACAAGTAATTATCCTCTTCTACGCCGTCCGCCACAAACACGGTGCAAATTTCGCCCTTATTGTTCATCGTCAACGAAACCGGCGAATCGGGTGAAATATACAGAGTTTCGTCGACGGGTTCTTCGGTTTCGCTGATTGTAATATCGAAGTCGCCTGCCTGCATCGAAGAATGGAATACTAAAGTCAACAATTCGCCTTTTTCTGCTTCAAACACAGCTTTATTAGCATTATTTCCGTTCAGTACAGTTATATATTTATCGTCGGAACCATCCTCTTCAACGCCTTTAACGTATTTGTCAACGCTCATATAAGTGTCGCTAGGCACGGTCAGTTCGTACCAACCGTCCTTGGGCGCAACGAAAGTATATACCGACCCTTCTTCCTTGGCAGCGTCGGCGGCAAGGAAAGTATCGGTAACGGTTACTGAAAATATCTTTGAAAAATCGGATTCGGGTCTTTGGAAATCCATCTGATATTTAGAGCCTACCTCTGCGTTTGTTTTAACGCCAAACGAAACGACCGACTTATTTGCCGCCATCTCTTCTGTAGCCGTAAGTATGAACTTAACCGTATAACTGCCATTCTTTTCTATCGAAACGTAATCTATGCCCGTCGCAACCGTTCCGCGTCCGCCAAGAATTTGAGTACTGCCGTAGTAGGCATAATTCAGATACAGACTACTGCCGCCGTCGTTCAAAGTAACCAAATATTCTCCAGCTTTATCCACAGTAAATCCGTAATAAGTATTAGGACCTGTACTTGCGCATTCGGCAAGATATTTTCCTGCGCCGTCAAACATAACCGGCGTATCTTTATCGTTGGATTCGGTCGTGACCTTTTTATCGAATGTCATTACTATCTGCTCATAGCCGCACTCGGAACAGGTTTTTACTATTTTTCCCTGTTCAGTTTCGGTAGGCTCAATTTCTGTTTCGTTGCCGTAAGTATGCCCCTTTGCACCTTCGGGAATTTCAAACTTAACCGTATATTGATCTTTTTTATATGTGAACTTCTTAACTCCCGCTTCCGTACAGGTCGCCGTACTTTCAACTTTATACGAAGAGTCGCTCAACACGGGCAGACTAAGTTCGATCTTATGCTCGGCATTGTCCTTACAGGTCTTAACCGCCAGCCCCGTCTCGGTTTCGGTAGGTTGAGTAATTTCCCACTCGCCGTATTCGTGTATATGCACGTCAACCTTGGTTACCCCGCATTCGG
>JBJEUZ010000037.1:0-3968 GCA_051884095.1 Candidatus Coproplasma sp. | reverse complement strand
ATATAGTCCTCGCCGACCTTTTTTACCGTCTGATTGTAAATCTTTTCAAGGTTGGCGTTCTTTGCGTCCTTAATTGCGCCCGTTTCAAAATACAGGCGGTGAATTCTGTCGATAAACTTCTTCACGCCCTCGATATTTGCGGTGTTCCAGGGCTTTGTGTCTGCAACGGGGCCCATAAACATTTCGTACATTCTCAAAACGTCCGCGCCGTAGTCGCGCACAATGTCGTTGGGGTTTATGACGTTGCCCTTCGACTTCGACATCTTCTCGCCGTCCTCGCCCAGAATCATACCCTGATGGAAGAGCTTTTTGAACGGTTCCTTATAGGGAACGTAGCCCTTATCGAACAGGAAATTGTTCCAGAAACGCGAGTAAAGCAGATGACCTACCAGGTGCTCCTTGCCGCCGCAGTAAAAGTCCACTGGCATCCAGTGCTTTAACAGCTCGTAGTCGGCGAACTCTTTGTCGTTGTGGGGGTCGCAGTATCTCAAGAAATACCAGCTCGAGCCTGCCGAACCGGGCATAGTCGTCGTTTCGCGCTTGCCCTTTACGCCGTTGTAGGTAACGTTAACCCAGTCCTTTGCGTTTTCAAGCGGAGCGTTGCCGCCGTGCGCCTTGTAATCGTCCATTTCGGGCAGGTCGAGGGGAAGTTCTTCGTCTGCAAGCAGCACGTCCTCGCCGTTTTCAAGGTGAATGACGGGCAGGGGTTCGCCCCAGTATCTTTGGCGGGCAAAAATCCATTCGCGTAGCTTATAGGTAACCGTCTTTTTGCCGCAGCCGTGCTCGGTCAGCCACTGCGCCATTCTGTCTATGGCGTCCTGCTTGTTAAGTCCGTTTAAAAAGCCCGAATTTATATGCAATCCGTCCTGAGTGTAGGCTTCCTTCTGAATATCTCCGCCTTCCAGAACCTGGACTATTGGCAGATTAAATTTTTTAGCGAATTCGTAGTCGCGCGTGTCGTGAGCGGGCACAGCCATAATCGCGCCCGTTCCGTACGAGGTAAGCACGTAGTCGGATATCCATACGGGAATCTTGTTGCCGTTCACGGGGTTAATGGCGTACGCGCCCGTAAACGCGCCCGTCTTTTCCTTGTTCAGCTCGGTTCTTTCCAGCTCTGACTTGCTTGCGCAAACAGCCTTGTAGGCGTCGACTTCCGCCCTCTTTTCGGGCGTGGTGATTTTATCGACAAGCGCGTGTTCAGGCGCAAGTACGCAATATGTCGCGCCGAAAAGAGTGTCGCAACGGGTGGTGAATACGGTGAATTTTTCGTCGCTGCCGTCAATTTTAAAGTCAACGTTCGCGCCGACAGACTTGCCTATCCAGTTTCTCTGCGCAACTTTGGAAGATTCGGGCCAGTCAAGCTCGTCTAAACCTTCCAGAAGGCGCTCGGCGTACTTGTTGATATCTATTACCCATTGCTTCATATTCTTGCGCACTACGGGGTAGCCGCCGCGCTCGCTCTTGCCGTCGATAATCTCGTCGTTTGCAAGCACGGTTCCCAGCTCTTCGCACCAGTTTACGGGCGTTTCCACGTAGCGGGCAAGCCCTTCCTTGCACAGCTGCTTGAAAATCCACTGCGTCCACTTGTAATACGAGGGGTCACAGGTCGAAACGGTCTGCGTCCAGTCGTAGGAAAGCCCGAGCATCTTCAGCTGAGAGGTAAAGGTCTTAATATTTTCCTGAGTGAAGCCGCCGGGGTGATGACCGGTTCTTATTGCAAACTGTTCTGCGGGCAGACCGAAGCTGTCGAAACCTATGGGATGCAGAACGTTGTAGCCTTGCATTCTCTTCATTCTTGCAATAATGTCGGTTGCGGTGTAGCCTTCGGGGTGACCTACGTGCAGTCCCGCGCCCGAAGGGTAGGGGAACATATCCAGAACGTAATATTTGGGTTTGGAAAAGTCGTGCAGGTCGGTATTAAAGGTGCCGTTTTCTTCCCAGTACTTTATCCATTTTTGTTCTACTTGATTAAAGTTCGTGTAAGCCATAAACGTTTTCCTTGAATTTAATTAAACATTATTATACATAAATACAGCCTTCTTGGCAAATAATTTCGCTTAAAAAGCCTTGACAAAAATTCAAAAAGGTTATAAGATAGGCATATAAATCAATATCGCCTGTATAAACGGAAAGACAAGTACCGCCTAAGGACTTTCAGAGAGCGCGCTCACGGCTGTAAAGCGCGTAGTTTAAGGGGGAAGGGAAACCGCTTTTTAAAGTTTTTGCAGGCATAAAAGAGCGGTCGTTCGACAATTAAGGTGGAACCGCGCAAAATGGAAATATTTTGCGTCCTTAAACTTACTTTAAAGTTTAAGGACGTTTTTTACGGAGAATATTATGAAAGTATTACTTAAAAACGGTGAAGAATTGAGCGTTGCCGACGGCGCAACCTGCGCCGAGGCGGCTTCGGCTATTTCCGAAGGTCTTGCCCGCAACGCTGTAGCCGCAAAGGTCAACGGCGCGTTGGTAGATTTGTCGTCCGTTTTAAACGACGGCGACAAACTTGAAATCGTAACCCTCAAGGACAAGGAGGGGCTTGAAGTTTACCGTCATACCTGCTCGCACGTGCTAGCGCAGGCGGTCAAAACCATTTTCCCTACCTGTAACCTTGCGATAGGTCCGGTAATCGAAAACGGATTCTATTACGATATCGACTTCAAAACGCCCATCACGCAGGACGATTTTGCAAAAATCGAGGCGGAAATGGCAAAGATAATCAAGGCGGATACGCCCATCACGCGGTTTGAACTCCCCAGAGAGGAGGCGATAGAGCTCATGACCAAGTACAATGAAAAGTACAAGGTCGAACTTATTCGCGACCTTCCTGAGGACGCCGTCATTTCGTTCTACAAGCAGGGCAGTTTTACCGACCTCTGCCGCGGACCCCATCTTCCTTCGACCGGAAAAATTAAGGCGTTCAGGCTTATTTCGCTCACGGGCGCATACTGGCGCGGTAACGAAAAGAACAAGATGCTTACACGTATCTACGGTACGGCTTTTGAAAAGAAGAGCCAGATGGATGAGTACCTTGCCGCCGTTGAAGAGGCTAAAAAGCGCGACCATAACAAGCTCGGACGCGAGCTGGGCATATTTATGACCAGCGACGTCATTGGGCAGGGATTGCCCATTCTCATGCCCAAGGGCGCCAAGATTTTGCAGATACTCACCCGCTTCGTCGAGGACGAGGAAGCAAAGCGCGGCTTTATGATAACCAAGACGCCCAATATGGCAAAGAGCGACCTCTACAAAATTTCGGGACATTGGTATCACTACCGCGACAAGATGTTCCTTCTGAACGAGGTGGACGAAAACGGTGAAAGCCTTGACGGCGAAGAGGTGGTTGCTCTCCGTCCCATGACCTGCCCGTTCCAGTATCAGATTTTTAAAAACGGTCTCAAATCTTACCGCGATTTGCCCTGCCGCTATTCCGAAACGGCAACCGAATTCCGCAAGGAGGCTTCGGGCGAAATGCACGGACTCATAAGGGTTAGGCAGTTCACTCTCTCCGACGGACACATTATCTGCACCAAGGAGCAGGTGGAGGACGAGTTCAAGCGCTGCCTTGACCTGTCTTACTATATCCTTGACTGTCTAGGAATGCGCGACGACGTAACCTACCGCTTCTCCAAGCGCGGCGCGTCCAAGTCGGATAAGTATATCGACGACGACGAGGCGTGGAACAGGACCGAAGCCATGATGAAGGTTATTTTAGACGACCTCGGCATAGACTACGTAGAAGCCGACGACGAAGCCGCGTTCTACGGACCTAAGCTGGACGTACAGATTAAGAACGTTCACGGCAAGGAAGACACGCTTATCACCATTCAGATAGACTTTGCCGCGGGCGCCAGCTTCGATATGCAGTATATCGACGTCGACGGCAACAAAAAGACGCCCTACGTCATTCACCGCTCGTCTATCGGCTGTTATGAAAGAACGCTTGCGTTCCTTATCGAAAAGTATGCGGG
>JBJEUZ010000036.1:0-18175 GCA_051884095.1 Candidatus Coproplasma sp. | reverse complement strand
GGAATAGTCTCCAGACTGTTTGCAGTGGTGATAAACAGCACCTTGGACAAGTCGTAAGGTACTTCCAGATATCTGTCGCGGAAGGTGGAATTCTGCGCGGGATCCAAGACCTCCAAAAGCGCGCTGGACGGGTCGCCGCGCATTGCGTCGGACGACAGCTTGTCTATTTCGTCCAGAAGGAACACGGGGTTTACCGAGCCGGCATTCTTTATTGCGTTGATTATTCTGCCAGGCATTGCGCCCACGTAGGTCTTGCGGTGACCGCGGATTTCAGATTCGTCCCTAACGCCGCCCAAGGACATTCTGACGAACTTTCTGCCGAGCGAACGCGCGATAGAAGTCGCAATCGACGTTTTGCCCACTCCCGGAGGTCCTACAAAGCATAATATGGGCGCGTTCATGCCGCCCGTGAGCTTCAACACGGCGAGATATTCGGTAATCCTTTCCTTAATCTTTTCAAGACCGTAGTGGTCCTCGTTCAAAATTTTTACTGCGTCGGATAACTTTTCGGTGTCCTCAGTGGCGTAATTCCATTCCAGGTCGAGCATCCAGTCGATATAGTTTCTCAAAACGTTATAGTCGGGAGAAGAGGTCTGCATGCGGGTCATACGCGACAGCTCTTTAAGGGTCTTTTCCTCCACTTCCTCGGGCATATGCTTAGCCTTGATTTTTTCTTCGAGCGCGGCGGCCTCGTCCTCGTCGTCGCCCAGCTCGGTATGAATCGCCTTGAGCTGTTCGCGAAGATAATATTCCTTTTGATTCTTTTCTATATTCTGCCTTACCGCGCCCTGAATTTTGCGCTCAAGGCGGATAATTTCAAGCTCGTCGTTCAAGCGCTTGTCCAGCGCGGCTAGCATATCGACCAGCTTGGCTTTGGAATAAATTTCCTGTTGGTCGGCAGTCGAAAACTGCATACCGTCGAGCGCGAGATAGACAAAGCCTTCCCTGTCGGTACAGCTTTCGAGTTTGCCTGCCGCCTCCTTGGTAAGGCGCGAATCTGTCGAGGCTATATCGCGTAAAATGTTCTTGGTTACGTTATAGTACGCCTCTTCAAATTCGGGCTGAGTTCGCTCTACGGGCAAATTTTCCACGGTTGCGCACATACAGTCGTCCTGTTCGAACACCGACAGCGCGCGGGCGCGGTAAAGCCCGCGGCAAGTGATTCTCAACCTGTCGCCGCCTATGGGCGCAACGCGCTCGATACGGGCAACCGTGCCTACCTCGTATAAATCGTCGGGGGACAGTTCGTCCTTTTTTGAATCGCGCTGGGCGCATATGAATACCGTTCTGTCGCCTTCGGTGGCAAGACGTATCGCGTGCAGGGTAGCCATACGACCCGCGTCGAAATTCGCCGTTATTTCCGGATATACCAATCTGCCGCGCAACGGCACCAGAGGCAGTTGAGTTCTTTCATTAGCCATAATATTACCTTATATAAAACGTTTACCGACGTTTAAAACGCAGGGGAAAGCCGTACGCTTTCCCCCTATAATTTTGTTTAAATACGCACAACCTCGCGCCGAGCTTTACGCCGAACGCTTGTATACCAATTTAGGCTCCGCTCCGTCGGTTATGCAATCGCGGGTGACAATCACCTCTTCAACGTCGCTTTCAGAGGGAATTTTATACATAACCGAAGTCATAATTCCTTCGATTATGGTTCTAAGTCCCCTTGCGCCCGTCTTGAGCTTGATTGCCGTGTTGGCAATTTCCCTTACCGCGGCGTCCTCTACCGTAAGTTTAACGCCGTCGTAAGCAATGAGCTTTTGGTACTGCTTGATTATTGCGTTCTTGGGAAGGGTTAAAATATTGACGAGAGCCGTTTCGTCCAGGGGATGAAGCGCCACTACGATGGGAACGCGCCCGACAAATTCGGGAATAAGACCGAATTTGGTCAAATCTTGAGGCTTGACCTCGGCAAGCATTTCGTAAACGCCCTCGTTATCGTCCTTCTTGACGTCGCCGCCGAAGCCGAGCGTAGAGGTATCCTTTCTTGCCTGCACGATTTTATCCAGCCCCACGAACGCACCGCCGCATATGAACAGGATATTGGTGGTGTCTATGCGCAGGCACTCCTGCTGAGGATGTTTTCTGCCGCCCTGAGGGGGAACGTTGGCGACCGTGCTTTCTATTATCTTTAAAAGCGCCTGCTGAACGCCCTCGCCCGACACGTCGCGCGTGATGGATACGTTTTCGCTCTTGCGCGCGATTTTGTCTATCTCGTCGATATATATAATGCCGCGCTGGGCCCTTTCGATATCGTAATCGGCGTTCTGAATGAGTTTTAAAAGTATATTTTCAACGTCCTCGCCCACGTAGCCCGCCTCTGTAAGCGTGGTTGCGTCGGTGGTGGCGAAGGGAACGTTAAGAATTTTAGCGAGAGTGCGCGCAAGCAAGGTTTTGCCGCAACCGGTAGGGCCGAGCAGTAAAATATTGCTCTTTTCTATTTCCACTTCCGAAAGGTCGTCGCCTTCCTTGTTTCCCAGATTGTTTATGCGCTTGTAATGGTTATACACCGCAACCGAAAGCACGCGCTTTGCCTCGTCCTGACCGACGATAAACTTATCGAGCTCCGCCTTGATTTCGGCAGGCTTTTTTAAGGGTACGGGTTCGCAGGACTTTTCCTGCGAGTCCTTTATCATATCGCCGCAGATTTCCACGCATTCGTCGCAGATGTATGCGCCGTTCTGACCGGCAATAAGCCTTTTTACCAATGCTTCGGGCTTGCCGCAGAACGAACAGAATCTTTGCTGTTCCTTCATATAACTCCGTTTTTGCGGACGGTTTTTCCGTCCGTAATTCTATTTTCCGGCGCGGCGAAAGTACTTTCGCCGCGCCTTAATTATTATGGACAACTTAAATAATTTTTATCTCTTGTAAAATACCTTGTCGATAAGTCCGTAATCCAGCGCTTCCTGAGCGGAGAGGAAATTGTCGCGGTCGGTGTCCTTTTCAATCTGTTCCAAAGACTTACCCGAATTCTGCGCGAGAATGGAGTTGAGCTTAGCCTTGGTCTTAAGGATATGCTCTGCGGCAATCTTTATGTCGCTTGCCTGACCCTGCGCGCCGCCGAGGGGCTGATGAATCATAATTTCGCTGTTGGGAAGAGCGTAACGCTTGCCCTTTGCGCCGCTGGAGAGTAAGAACGCGCCCATAGAAGCCGCCATACCTATGCAGATTGTGGATACGTCGCACTTGACGTAGTTCATAGTGTCGTAAATGGCAAGTCCTGCCGAAACCGAACCGCCGGGGCTGTTGATGTACAGCGAGATATCCTTTGAAGGGTCCTTTGCTTCGAGATAGATGAGCTGAGCCACTACCGTGTTGGCGGTTGCGTCGTCAATCTCTCCGCTGAGAAAGATGATTCTGTCCTCTAAAAGTCTTGAATAGATGTCGTAGGAACGCTCGCCGCGCGAGGTCTGTTCCACGATATAGGGCACTAAAGCGCCTCTTTCATTTTGCATATTGATGCCTCCGTTTATTTTAAAGCGAAAAACTCCGCTCTATAAAATCGGGGACGACCGAATTAAAGCCGTCCCCAAAATTTTAGCTTTTTTACTTTACCATGGTATTGTTCGCCATAAGGAAATCGAACAACTTGGTTATAACCACGTCGTTTGCGAGGTATTCAACCTGTCTGGGGTCGATGGTCTTTTTATATTCTTCCGCCGTCTTGCCTACCGACGCAGCCTGCTCGGCTACTTTTGCGTCGATTTCTTCCTGTGAAGCGGTGATTTTTTCTTCTCTTACTATCTTTTCGATGACCAGCTGCGAGAGCACGCGGGACTTAGCCTGCTCGGCGAACTGTGCGCGGAACTCTTCCATGGTCTGACCCATATACTTGATATAATCTTCAAGTTTGAGTCCCTGATACATAAGGCGATAGGAGAAATCCTGAACCATTCTGTCTATCTCGCTCTCAATCATAGCCTGGGGAATTTCGCAGGTTGCGGTCTTGCAGATAGCTTCTACGATGGAATTTTCGGTCTGGTCGCGGCCGCGGCTTTCAGCCTGCTTTTCAAGCCTTGCCTTTACCTTTGCGGTGTAGTCTGCAACCGTGTCGCATCCGCCGTGCTTTTTAACGTATTCGTCGGTGAGTTCGGGAAGCTCTTTGCCCGTGATTTTATTGAGGTGAATGGAGAAAACTGCATCCTTGCCGCGAAGGTTATCCGCCTGATAGTCGTCGGGGAATCTTACGGTGATATCCCTGTCTTCGCCTACGGACATGCCTTCAACCTGCTCTTCGAAGCCTGCGATAAACGAGCCCGAGCCCAACACGAGGTCGTAGTCGTCCGCGGTGCCGCCGGGGAACTTTTCGCCCGCTACGGAACCCGAGAAGTTGATGTTTGCGGTGTCGCCGCTCTTGCAGGGACGATCGCTGACCTCTACGTCCTTAGCTTCTCTGTCTAAAATCTTGTTTACTTCCTTAGAAAGTTCCTCTTCGGATACATTATATTCATACTTTTTGATTTCTAAACCCTTGTACTGACCGATTGTGACGTCGGGCTTAACGGGAACGATAGCGGAGAGAACAACCTGCTCGTCAGACAAATCGTCAACCGAAAGTTCGGGGTCGCCCACTGCGGTGAAGTTTGCCTTTTGCTCTTCGAGAATTGCGGGATAGTGTTCGGAATAGAGAATATTGAAAGCCTCGTCGAAGAATACTCCCTTGCCGTAGTAGTTTTCAAGTACGGGCTTGGGCGCCTTTCCCTTTCTGAAACCGGGCACGGTGTACTTGCCGCGCGTCTTGGCGTAAGCCTTATCTATCGCGCCGTTCCACTCTTCCTTTGAAAAAGTGATAGTGAGCTTTACGGTGCTCTTTTCTGCTGCCTGTGAAGTGTACTTCATTTTGAATCTCCTGATTGTTGGTATAATATTTTTTTAACTTTATCATTTTAACACAACTATTTTATTTTGAAAAGCGATTTTGTAACGCTTTATTTAATTTACAATTAAAATTTTTTAATATATAATTGACTGCGGAAAAATTATTCAGGAGAATACCGTGCCGCAGGACGCTTACACGCTTAATTCAGTTATTACAGAGCTTGACGCTCTGCTTACAGGCGGAAAAATTTCAAAAATAAATATGCCCGAACGCGACGAGCTTGCAATTATTATATACACGCGCCGCGGCTCGGTTAAACTTGAAATCTCCGCTTCGCCGAAAAATAACAGAATAAGTCTGGGAAACGACGAAAAACCCAACCCCAAGGTTGCGCCCAATTTCTGTATGCTTTTACGCAAACACCTGCAGAACGCGGAAATTTTAAAGATTTCGCAGGTGGGCTTTGAAAGAATCGCCAGGTTCGACCTTAAGTGCTTTTCGGAATTTTCTATAAGCGAAATGAGCCTTTATTGCGAGATAATGGGCAAGTATTCCAACGTTATTTTAGTTGAAAACGGAATTATTCTGGGCGCGATGAAGCAGACCGCCCTAGAAGAAAACGTGAAGAGGGTTACCCTGACGGGCGCAAGGTACACCCTGCCCGCTCCGCAGGACAAAGCAAACCCAAAAGACCTTGCCGCGCTTAAAAGCGCCTTTGAAAACAAGGCGGGCGACGCGGCGAAATTTATAAGCTCCGCCTGTGCGGGAATCGCCTATTCCACCGCCCTTGATATGGTTGAGGTATACGGCGAGGAGATCGACGCGGAACAGGTTTACGAATACGTAAACGGCGGAATTATAAGTCCCTGCGTAACCCTGTCCCCGGGCGGCGTACCCGCGGATTTTAAGGTCAGATGCGCGGACGCAGGCGCAAAAAGATACGACAGCGTGCTCGAGGCGCAGACCGAATACTACTCCTCCGTGTACAGAATAAAGACCTTTGAAGAGGCAAAGCGCAAACTTACGGGCGCGCTGGCGTCCTCATTGAAAAAGGCGGAAAAGCGGCTGGGTCAGATTGAAAGCAAACTTGCCGAATGCGTGGAAGCGGACGATTTAAAGTTAAAGGGCGAACTGATTACCGCCAACATATACCGCGTTCAACGCGGCGACAGGTACCTGACGGCAGTGAATTATTACGACGAAAACTGCCCTGAAATTAAAATTGCGCTGGACGTTCAGCTTACCCCTGCGCAGAACGCGCAGAAATATTACAAAAAGTACGCAAAATTGAAGCGCACCTATGCCGTACTGACCGAGCAGAAGGACGAAACGGTGACAAGGCTGGACTATCTGAACAGCATTAAGTCCAACATATGCGCCGCCGAAAGCCTTTCGGACCTAAACGAGACCGAGGAAGAGCTTACCGCTTTAGGGCTTTTGAAGGTTACCGAAAAGAAAAAGAAAGTTGATAGGGCCGCTCCGCTCAGGCAGTTTGAATTTTTGGGCTTCAAGGTGTTTTCTGGCGCGAACAACGCGCAGAACGACAGACTGTTGAAGATACTTTCGCCCGAGGATATGTGGCTGCATACGCGCAAATTCCACTCCTCTCACGTAGGTATTATAACCGACGGAAGGCAGGTTCCCGACGAGGTGTTGCTCGCGGCGGCGGAAGTTTGCGCTTACTATTCGGAAGCGCGCGACAACGACAAAGTGCCCGTGGACTACACGCAGAAAAAATACGTTAAAAAACCGCCCAAGGCGGCAATCGGCTTTGTTACTTATACAGATTATAAAACCATAATAGTTGCGCCCGACGCGCACAAAAAGGAAAGAAATGAGCAAGAATAAGAATGATATTTCAGAGCAGGAAAATCAAACCGACGAGCAGGAAAACGCGAGCGACGAACAGCGCAGCGAAACCAAAACTTACCTTTGGGCGGCTTTGGCGGGATGCGTTATAGGCGCAATTATGTTTGGACTGACCTTTGTGCCCGCCATAGGCGTTTACGGCTGCATATCTGCATTCGTATGCGAGCTTGCGGCGCTTAGCTTTGTCAACGCGCAGAGAAAACGCAATCCCCTTCCCGCCTGCAAGCCGATTGAGATAGTCTGCTATATAATAGGCGTCGCCGTAATTGCGCTTTTAATCGGCGCGGCAATATATTCTTCGGGCAACGCGTAAACTTTTGCCGATTGTAATAACAAATAGAATTTTGTCTGAACCGCGCCGGTATAAACGGCGCGGTTTTGCGCCATTATTAATATTAATGGACGAAATCTGCCAACTGATATCGGAAAAAATTTATGCCGCTACGCACGGTAGCTACGGCGTGTTTTACGAGGACGAGCTTCTGGATATAATTCCCGAAGACGAGCGCTCGCGGGAGACGTTGGAAGCCGCGCTGAAAAAGCTGGTAAAGGCGGGCTGTATCGACGTAAAATACGCCAAAGGTTCGGCGTTCTGTATGTCCGGGCTAAAGAGGTTTGAGCCCCCTGCCGAAGCCGACTACCCCGCAAACACGCGAGCGGACGAGGGCGAACGGATAGGAATGAGGTTTCTTATTGCGGCTTCCGTGCTTTCGTTTGCGGGCGGCGCGATGGGAAGCCTGTTGTGCGGGCTGATTATCAATGCTTTCTAAATACGAATCGGAAGTCATGCGCGCGGTATTCAGCCTGTGCGACGGAACGGACGGCTGCCTGGTTTCCGCCGTTGAGATTTTGTCCATTTTGCCTTCAAACAAAAAATTCAACACCGAACGCATCGACCATACGCTTAACGCCCTTCATCTGGACGGGTATTTCGACCTTATAACCTCGGAGCGGAAGGGCGAAAAGATGTACGTGATTTCTTTGACGGAGACGGGTATGGGCTTCAAACGGGAAATTACGCAAAAGCGACGGGACGTGGCGTTTAAGATACTTTTAGCCTTAATAGGCGCGGTTGCAACCTTTATTTTCGGCCTCATAATAAAAGCCATATTCGGCGGATAACAGAATAAAAATTATATAATTATCGTTTCGCGCCGCCGCAAAGATTTTTGCGGCGGCGCGTTGGAATTTATGTTGACTTTTATAAAAAAGGTCTTTATAATTCTATACGTTATGGAAAATATTGAAAAGAAAGAAAAATTGCAAAAGGGGCTTATCAGAAGATTCATACCCTATTACCGACCGCACCTGAAGCTGTTTTTTACCGACATATTCTGTGCGTTTATGATTTCGGTATTCAACCTGGTTTATCCCTATATCACCGCGGAAATAATCAACAATTACGTACCCAATATGCTGATTAACTGGTTGCTTGCCAGCGCGATTGCGCTGCTTGCTTTTTACGTTATAAAGGCTTTCCTGAACTACTTTTTGCAGTATTGGGGACATATTGTGGGCGTAAGAATACAAAAGACCTTGCGCAGCGAGCTGTTTGAACATCTTGAAAAAATGCCGCTTTCGTACTTTGACGAAAATAAGACGGGCGTTATAATGAGCAGACTTACGAACGACCTGTTCGAGATTGCCGAGCTTGCGCATCACGGTCCCGAGGACGTATTTTTGTCGATAGTCACTCTTATCGGCGCGGTGGCGGTTATGTTCACCTACAACGTATTCCTCGCCCTGCTGGTACTTGCGCTGTTGCCCGTCATTACAATCTACACCTTCCTTATGCGCAAGCGCTTTATTGACGTTTACGACAAGATGAGAGTGGTTCAGGGCGAAATCAACAGCGACGTGGAAAGCGCGGTCTCAGGCATAAGAGTTGCGCGTGCATATACCGCGGAAGAGCACGAAAGAGTTAAGTTTGAAAAGGGCAACGACGCGTTTGTAGAATGCAAGAGCAAGCAGTATAAGGTAATGGGGCAGTACTTTTCCTCTATGCGCTTTATCCTTGACTTTATGTACTTTGCGGTAATTTTAGCGGGAGGACTCTTCTTTTACTACGGCTTTATCAACGCGGGCCAGTTCAGCGCGTTCGTAATGTACGTTTCGGTCTTTAACAATCCCATATTCACGCTAACTACAATTTACGAACAGATTCAGGAAGGCTTGACTGGCTTTAACCGGTTCTGCAACATTATGGACATGCCTACCGAGCCCGAAAAGCCAGACGCGATAGACTGCGGAAGGCTGCACGGCGACATAATTTTCGACGACGTGACCTTCGGCTATAAGAACGACGAGAGCGACGCGAAAGTTATACGCAATTTCTCTTGCAGAATAGACGCCGGCAAGACGGTGGCTCTGGTCGGTCCTTCGGGAGGCGGTAAGACTACGCTCTGCCACCTCATCCCTCGCTTTTACGAAATTGACGGAGGTTCGATTTCTATAGACGGCAATGACATTCGCGACGTAACCAGAAAGTCTTTAAGGGAAAACATAGGCATAGTTCAGCAGGACGTTTTTCTGTTCAACGGCACCATTCGCGACAACATAGCCTACGGCGATTTCAACGCCGACGAAGAGCAGATTATCGAAGCCGCAAAGAAGGCGAACATACACGACTACGTGTGCTCGCTCCCGAACGGTTACGACACGAACGTGGGCGAGCGCGGCATTAAACTTTCGGGCGGGCAGAAACAGAGAATTTCGATTGCGCGCGCGTTCTTGAAAAATCCGCCCATACTCATTCTGGACGAGGCGACGAGCGCTTTGGACAACGCGACTGAAATGCAGATTCAGGAAGCCCTTTCCTCCCTTTCCGTGGGCAGGACGACCATAGTGGTTGCGCACAGACTTTCAACCATTAAGAACGCCGACGAAATAATAGTTGTGACGGCGAACGGAATTGCCGAGCGCGGCACGCACGAACAGCTTATGGAGCTAAACGGAATTTACAAGGGCTTGTACGATTATCAGTTTAAAAATCTTTGATTAATTATTCAAAACGCTTAAGCCGCGCCCCTTTTCGGGGCGCGGCTTTTTAACGTTAATCGGCACATATGCGCCTGCCAATCGCATTTTTATCTTTGCGTTTTACCTTAAATACAGTCCGTCCGAATTGCAGTCCACGGTAATTTGCGAACCAGCGGCGGGGTTGCCGCCGACGATAAGTTTTGCTATGGGCGTTTCGACGTGGGTCTGAATAAACCTCTTCAAAGGGCGCGCGCCGAAAACGCTGTCGTAGCCGTTGTCGGCAATATAGTCCTTTGCGTCTTGCGTGACTTCAAGCACAAGATTTTCCGCCGAAAGTCGGCTAGCCAAACGCCTTAAAAGTATATCTACGATACCGCCGATATTTTCGCGAGTGAGCGGCTTGAAGAAGATAATCTCATCAAGTCTGTTCAAAAATTCGGGGCGGAACGAACGCTTTAATATTTCGTTTACCTTTCGTTTCGCGCTCTCGGAAATTTCGCCGTCTTCAATGCCCTCCATAATCTCGGTCGAGCCGAGATTGGAGGTTAAAATTATGATTGTATTTTTGAAGTCTACCGTCCGCCCCTGCGAATCGGTAACTCTGCCGTCGTCGAGAATCTGCAACAGAATGTTGAATACGTCGGGGTGAGCCTTTTCAATCTCGTCGAAGAGCACGATAGAATACGGCTTTCTGCGCACGGCTTCGGTTAATGCTCCGCCCTCGTCGTAGCCGACGTAGCCGGGAGGCGCGCCGATAAGACGGGATACCGAAAACTTTTCCATATACTCCGACATATCTATGCGCACGATATTCTTTTCGTCGTCGAACAGATTTTCGGCAAGCGACTTGGCAAGCTCGGTCTTGCCCACGCCCGTAGGTCCCAAAAACAGGAACGAGCCTATGGGGCGGTTGGGATCGGATATGCCCGCGCGAGCACGCAGAATCGCCTCGGAAACCTTTTGAACGGCCTCCTCCTGACCTATTACCCTCTTGTGGATATCCTCGTCCAGGCGCAGAAGTTTTTCGCGCTCGCCCTCCTTGAGCCTTGCAACGGGTATGCCCGTCCAGCGCGCTACTATCTTATTAATCTGCTCTTCGGTTACCTCGTCGCTTAAAAGATCGCTCTTGCGCTCGGCGTTCTGCGCCTTTGCCCTTTTCAGTTTTTCCTCGATTGCGGGAAGCTCGCCGTAGCGAAGGCGCGCCGCGCGCTCGAAGTCGCCGCTGTTGGAGGCAAGGTCTATTTCCGCCTTCAGAGCGTCCGCCTGCTCTTTCAGCTGCTTTTCTTCCTGAATCGCCTGCTTTTCGTCCTCCCACTCAGCCTTCATCTCCGCAAAGGCGTTCTTCGCTTCGGAAAGCTCTCTTTTAAGACTTTCAAGCCGAGCCATAGAAAGGTCGTCTTTTTCCTTTGAAAGAGCCTTTTCCTCGACTTCGAGCTGGATTATCCTGCGGTTGAGCGCGTCCATATCCGAGGGCATAGAGTCTATCTCGGTTCTTATCATAGCAGCCGCCTCGTCCACAAGGTCGATTGCCTTGTCGGGCAGGAAACGGTCGGTTATATACCTGTTTGAAAGGGTTGCCGCCGCGACCAGCGCGTCGTCGTGTATTCGCACGCCGTGGAAGATTTCAAATCGCTCTTTGAGCCCTCTTAGAATGGATATCGTATCCTCTACCGTGGGTTCGTCTACGGTAACGGGCTGAAAACGCCTTGCCAGCGCCGCGTCCTTTTCGATATATTTGCGGTATTCGTCGAGCGTGGTCGCGCCTATGCAGTGCAGTTCGCCGCGGGCTAAAAGGGGCTTTAAAAGGTTGCCCGCGTCCATAGCGCCGTCTGTCTTACCCGCGCCGACCACGGTGTGAAGCTCGTCTATAAACAACAGTATGCGCCCTTCAGACTTTGTGACCTCGGCAAGCACTGCCTTTAATCTTTCTTCAAATTCGCCGCGGTACTTTGCGCCCGCAATCAGCGCGCCCATATCCAGCGAAAACAGCGTCTTGTCCTTCAAGCCCTCGGGCACGTCGCCCTTGACTATTCTCTGCGCGAGACCTTCGGCAATCGCCGTCTTGCCGACGCCGGGGTCGCCGATAAGCACGGGATTATTCTTGGTCTTGCGCGACAGTATCCTTATTACGTTCCTTATCTCCTCGTCCCTGCCTATGACGGGTTCGAGTTTGTGCTTTCTCGCCCTCTCGGTCAAGTCGGTGCCGTATTTTTCAAGCGCCTCGTATGTCTCTTCGGGGTTATCCGTGGTGACGTTGGTGTTGCCGCGCACCCTCTTTAAGCCCTGTAAAAAGCCGTTCTTGTTTACGCCGAAGCGCTTTAGCAGCCTGTTTACGCACGGGTCGTCCACGTCTATAAGCGCGAGGAACAGGTGTTCTACCGAAATGAAGGCATCCTTCATTGACTTGGCAGTCTTTTCCGCGGCGATGAGCGCCGCGTTCAGCTTGGAAGATACGTACGCGCCGCCGCCCGAAGAACTCCTTGGAAGTTTTTCTATCTCCTCCTTTGCAGAGGATAAAAGCCCGTCTACGTCTATGCCCTGACGGGAAAGTATGCGGTAGATTATTCCGTCCTTATCCAAAAGCGAGTGCAGAAGATGCACCGGTTCAATCTGAGTGTTGCCGTATTCGTTTGCAAGATTTTCAGAACGCGTGAGCGCCTGTACGCTGTTTTGCGTAAGTTTGTTTGCGTCCATAATATTCCTCCTTTGCCCATGAACGGGCAAGTTTCTTTTGATTGTAATATAACGCAAAACGCCGCGCTTTAAACGCGATTTTTCAAAAGATTTCCTGCTTAGGGTTTATCGGACTATCTGTTTTAGTATGTAAAACGGACGGTGCGTTTTGCACCGTCCGTTAATTTAAAATTTTAATTGTTTTGGCTATATGCCCTATCCATCGCGGTTATTTCTTGTTGCAGAAGGCGAGCATAGATTTGTGCATAGAGTACAAGTCGCCCTTGGAAATCAGCTCGTAAGGCGCGTGCATGGAGAGCACGGGAACGCCCATATCCAGAGTGTCGATACCGAGGTTGGCGATAAATTTTGCCACCGTGCCGCCGCCGCCAAGATCTATTCTGCCCAGCTCGCCCGTCTGATAGATAACGCCGTTATCTTCAAGCGCGTCGCGAACGTATCCCACCATCTCTGCCGAAGCGTCGTTTGTGGACGCCTTGCCGCGCGCTCCGTGATACTTTGTTACCGAGGCGCCGCAGTTGATATACGACGCGTTGGTCTTTTCGTAGCTGGAAGCGTAAGCGGGGTCGAACGCCGCGCACACGTCCGCGGAAATGCACTTGGAATTGTACCTTACCCTTATGGGGTCTGCGCCCAGCTGACCCGCTATGCTGTCAATGAGGTCGAGAATGACACGCGACTGCATACCGGTTACGCCGTCGGAACCCGTCTCTTCCTTATCGGCAAATATTGCCATAAGGGTATCGTCCGAATCGCTCTCCAACAGGGCGGTAAGTTCGGGATAAGCGCACACCTTGTCGTCGTGACCGTAAGCCATAATCAGCGCGCGGTCGAAACCCACGTCGCGGGGCTTACCCGCGGGAACAAAGCAGAGCTCCGCAGTCTGGAAGTCGGCTTCGCAAATTCCGTATTTGTCGTGCATAAGTTTAAGAGCCGCAGCCTTGACCGCTGCCTTTTCTTCCTCAGCTTCGGGGATATTGGCAATCACCGCGTTGAGATTTTCGCCGTCGATAGCCTTTCCTAAGGGCTTTTCCACCTGTTCCTGCGCAAGGTGGGGCAGAAGGTCGGTAATATAGAAAATGGGATCTCCATCGTCTTCGCCGACGTTTATATCCACGCGCTTGCCGCCGCGCAGAACCACTACGCCCGTGAGCGCAAGGGGGATTGTAAGCCACTGGTACTTTTTAATACCGCCGTAGTAATGGGTCTTTAAAAACGCCATTCCGCCGTCCTCGAACACGGGGTTGGGCTTTAAGTCCAGGCGGGGACTGTCTACGTGAGCCGCCATAATCTTTATGCCGCGTTCGGCAATATCGTTTTTGCCTACCTTTACAACGAAGATATTCTTGTCGCGATTTACAAAGTAAAACTTGTCGCCCGCCTTAATCTTATCGCCGAACGTATAGGGCTTGAAGCCCTTCTCTTCGCACAGCTTTACCGCGCTTGCGCACGCGCCGCGCTCGGTCTTGGAGGTAAATAAGAACTCCTTATAGCCTTCGGCGTAGTCGAAGATTGCCTTTATTTCCTGTTCGTTCGCCTCTTTAAAGACGTTTTTTCTGGTATATTCGTATTTCATAATAATTTTCTCCTTCCGACTAATCATTATACACTAACGGCAGATTAATGTCAATAGGCGAATTATGACAATACAGTAAAAAATTTTTTGAAGATTTTAAGACTTTTCTATTTACTAATTATTATATTTGGTATATAATTAATGCGTATGAGCAAAGGAAAAATTACGGCGAAAAAGATTGCCGTGCTGGCGGTGTTTACCGCGCTTAGCTTAATAATGTTTTTGATAGAAAATCTTTTTCCCCCGCTCTTTATCCCCGGCGCGAAGATGGGGCTTTCGAATATTTTTTCTTTTGCCGCCCTGGTTCTTTACGGACCCGTCGAGGCGTTCGCCGTGATAATCGTGCGAACCCTGTTGGGCGCGGTTTTTGCCGGCAACGTTTCCGCGCTGATTTATTCTTTTACGGGCGGAATTGCCGCAATGGCGCTCTCTTCGCTCCTGATGTACACAGTCTATCCCAAAATTTCGCTTATGGCGATAAGCGTTGCAGCCGCCGTACTGCACAACGTAACGCAGAACGTAATGTTCGTTATCGTATCGCAGACTCCGCTAATGTTTTCGTACATGCCCTACCTGGCGCTGACGGGCTTGCTTTCGGGCGCGATAGTAGGCGGCGCTGTTATGCTGATTTTTAAAAAAGTGCCGCTAAGCGTGTTTGAGAGGGCGCTTGGCGAAAGGACAAGCAATTTAAATGCGCAAGAGGACGTTCAGACGCAATCGGCGCAGGACGAAGAATGAAAAATTGCGCAAAAAATTTTACGCCGTAATTCGGTTTATTCGGTTTTTTACCGTTTAAGATAAACGACAATACAGTATTGGAGGTTAATTTTGAAAGCAGTTAAAGGAAAAAACTTCTTTTCAGGCGTTCATCCGCACGGAATGAAAGAGCTTACGTGCGATTTGCCTGCAGAAGTACTTCCCACTCCTGCCGAAGTTGCCGTTTCAACCGCGCAGTCGCTGGGCAAACCCGCGATACCGTGCGTTGAAAAGGGACAGAAGGTTAAGGAGGGCGAACTTATTGCAAGAGCCGACGGAGCTATATCTTCGGACGTATTTGCAAGCGTAGCCGGCGAAGTTACGGATATCAAAGCCATGACTTCGGCAAGCGGCGGAAAGGAGACTTTTATTGTCATTAAGGCTGACGGCACGGACGAAAAGGCGTACCTTGAACCCCTTACCGACCCCACGGCTGAACAGATTAAGGCAAGAATCAAAGAGGCTGGCATTGTAGGTCTTGGCGGCGCGGGCTTCCCCACGGCGGTTAAGGTTGCGCCCAGAACGCCCGTGGATACGCTGATTTTGAACGGCGCGGAGTGCGAACCCTACCTCACCTGCGACCACAGGCTTATGCTTGAGAACACCGACGAGATTGTGCGCGGCGCGCGCCTTATCGCAAAGGCGTTGGGCGGCGTAAAGATTATCATAGGTATCGAAGCCAACAAGCCCGACTGCATTGCGGCGTTTGAAAAGTACGATGATATTCAGCCCGTAATACTTAAAAAGCAGTACCCTATGGGAAGTGAAAAGCACTTGATTTACGTGACCACCGGCAGAAAGGTGGGCATAGGCAAGCTCCCTGCGGACAGCGGCGTAGTGGTTCAGAACGTGGCTACCGCCTATGCGGTATGCCAGGCGGTTGAGCTGGGCAAGCCCTTGTACGAAAGAATCGTAACCGTTTCCGGCGGGGCAATTGCGCAACCTAAGAACCTTTGGGTAAAGCTGGGCACGCCGGTCAAGGATATAATAGATTACTGCGGCGGCGAAAAAAGTTCGCCTAAAAAGGTAGTTCAGGGCGGACCTATGACGGGCGTCGCGCTCTCCACTTACGACGTCTACACGCACAAGACCACTTCGGGCGTGCTTCTTATGACCGAAAAGGAAGCCTCGTGCGAAGAGCCGACCGCCTGCCTTAACTGCGGCAAGTGCGCGGACGTATGCCCCATGCACCTTATGCCTATGAATACGGCGTTCTATGCCAATGCAGGCGACTTCGATACGGCGGCTAAGCTGGGCGGCACGCTGTCGTGCATAGAGTGCGGCGCGTGCGAATATATATGCCCCGCCAAGCGCCCGTTGATTCAGGCGATAAGAAAGACAAAAGCGGCGCTCCGCGCCAAGAAGAAATAAGGAGGAATAAAAGATGGATAATACGGTTGTAATTTCTACCCCTCCCCACGTCAAATCCAAGCGCACGACAAAGGGCATAATGCTTGACGTTATAATCGCGCTTATGCCGGCGGCGATTGCGGGCATTGTGTTCTTCGGCTGGCAGGCGCTGGTCATCGAGCTTGTTTCGGTTGCCTCGGCCGTAGCTACGGAGTTCGTCTATTACTTTATTTATAATGGCGGCTTCAAGGCTAAGTGCGCGAACGCCGGCGCGGTATGCAAAAAGTGGCTTAAACAGTTCGACTATACCTCGATAATCACGGGTCTTATTTTAGCGCTCGTGCTTCCCTCCACGACAAAGTGGTACGAAGTTATGATAGGCGCGATTTTTGCGATAGCCGTGGTCAAGATGCTGTTCGGCGGCACGGGCAAGAATCTTGTAAGCCCCTCGTCCGCGGGCAGAGTTATGATGTTTTTGAGCTTTTCGATTACCACCTACACCGCCGCGAATATCGGCGCTATAGGCAGCTCAAGCAGCATATTTACGGGCGCGACCTATCTTTCGGGATACCTTCTCGGCGGCAACTCCGGCGCGAATATGTCTCTTCTGGATATGTTCCTCGGCACGGGCGTTGCGGGCTGCATAGGCGAAACCTGCAAGCTAGCAATTCTTGTAGGCTATATCTATCTTGTCGTAAGACAGGTAATCAAGTGGTGGCAGCCCTTATTGTACGTAGTGCTGTCGGCGTTCCTTTCGGTCTGCCTTGCGGCAACCGTCGAAGGCGCGTCGTTTGACGTAGCGCTCTTCCCCGCGTACGCGCTTTCGGGAGGTCTTATGTTCGGCGCGGTATTTATGGCTACCGACTACGTAACCTCGCCCAAGGGCGTTTTGGGACAGATAGTTTATCTTATAGCTCTAGCCGTGCTCACTTCGCTTCTGCGTTTCTTCACCAAAATCGAAGTCGTATCGTTTGCGATACTAATTATGAACCTTGTAGTGCCTCTCATTGATACATATATCGTGAGAAAGCCCTTCGGGTACAAGAAAGAAAAGAAAGTAAAGGAGGGCAAATAATATGAGCGCGAAACAGTTCTTTAAGAGCACTGCGTTCAAGTGCATAGCCGTCCTTCTTTCCATAGTTTTAGTGTGCGGCGTACTTTTGACCATCTGCAATTCGCTGTTCTACGTTACAGAACAGGAAAAATTTGACAGAGCAATTTCAAAAATTTACGGCAAGAGCGTTGATACCACGCCCGTAACCGTTTCCGACTACAAGACCGAGTATACTTACGGCACGATTAACAGCGCGTATAAGGTTGAGGACGGAAACTATATGGTAAACGTTTCGGGCAAGGGCGGACACGGCGGCGACATTATCTGCTGGGTTGTAGTTGATATGTCCTCCGACGCAAAAGCTATTGACGGAATCTACAAGGTGGTTCTCGACAAAGTACCTTCCGGTGAATTTACCACAAAGCTCTCGTCGGCAGATTTAAACAGATTCTCCACCGACTATAAGGACGGCATAGTTTACGAATACGGCTACGCAAACGGCGGCACGTCGAAGGGTTCTATGTACGTCAGTACGGGCGCTTCAGAAAGCTACCGCGCGATAAGCAACGCGGTAAACTGCGCGCTGGACTTCGTCAAGGAGTGCGCTTTAGGTCAGTCAAACCTCAGCTTCTATGAAGCTCTCGAATTCAAGTATCTCTCCCTCATTGACCAGAACG
The DNA here is from genome assembly GCA_051884095.1 of Candidatus Coproplasma sp. Classification (GTDB taxonomy): domain Bacteria; phylum Bacillota; class Clostridia; order Christensenellales; family Borkfalkiaceae; genus Coproplasma. Next base: position 392 of record JBJEUZ010000036.1, on the reverse strand, counting down.
TTGAAAACACTTATTACACGGTTGAAAACGGCGATGTCAACTATACGATAACTACGCTTGGCAATTCCCCTGCAGGGGCGTTTAAGCTCAACATCTCCGTAGACGCCGATAAGAAAATTTCCGCTTACGAAATGGTTGTAAACGGTTGTGTTGACAGTATGGGCTACGACTTGACGTATGACCAGTATACCGAAAGATTGTTCACGGAGTTCGTAGGCAAGGATATTTCGTTCTTCACGGGCGTTATAGGAGAGGACGGAAATACGGGGACCAACGCAAACTTCGCTTCTAACGGCATTCAGACCGGCGCGACCAAGTCGAACTACCAGATACTTTACGCGGCTGTATTCGCGCTCGGCAGATACGACAACTTTATTGCAAATCCCGATATG
>JBJEUZ010000035.1:0-3993 GCA_051884095.1 Candidatus Coproplasma sp. | reverse complement strand
CTGCTGTTGTCTCAGAGAAACGAATATCTTTCAGACGAAAGCAAATTGAACTCCGGCGACGGAAAGCTAATTCTTTCCGCCCTTCTGGGAGGGGCGGTGGGCATTTACATCACTATGTTTATAACTAAATTTAAGCTGAAAAATATGTTGCTTATGATTCTTATGCCCGTAATAGGAGTTATAAACGTGTGGTTTTTTGTTCTGGCTTACCGCTCAGGGTTTACCTTTTTCATATTCTGACACTACATTTATAAGCTACAAATAAATTATAGCACAAGATATTGACAAAAGAAAAATGTTTGAACGGGTTTTTTTTATAAAATCGTCAACAAAATTTTACCTTTTTCCTTAAATTACGCTTGACAAACCAAAAAACGCGCTCCTTTTGGGGGCGCGTTAGGTTAATTTAATCGAGTTAGGACGAAAGACATGTAAAAAGCCTTTCGCGCAGAGGCGTTCCCGCTCCGAAGTGCGCTCGCTTTTCAACGATTTCGTCAAATTTTATATTTCCGTCGGAAATTATTATTATCCTGTCGGCAAGATAGACCGCCTCGTCCACGTCGTGCGTTACGAATACCGCCGTTCTGCCGCTCTCCATCTGCATCGCGCGGAAGAGTTCCATCATCTTTATTTTGAGTTTTAAATCCAGCGAAGAGAATGGTTCGTCCATCAGCACGACGCGGCTGTCGTACAAAAATGCGCGAAGTATCGAAACGCGCTGCGCCTGACCGCCCGAAAGGGCGTTGGGATAAGAATTAGCCTTATCCTCCATTTCCGCCTCGCGGAGCATAGTTTTGATTTTTTCTTCGTCGGCACAGACTGCCGACAGATTTTTTAAGACGGTGAGGTTTGGAATTAATCTCGGCTGTTGGAAGATATACGAACATTTGGTCTTTTCTACGTTGCCGACGTATTCGGTAAGACCTGCCAAGACGTTTAAAAGCGTGGTCTTGCCGCTTCCGCTTTCGCCCAGAATACAGGTGGTCTTTCCGTCCTCTATTTCCAGATTGAAATTTTTATAGACGACCTTGTCGCCATAGCTCTTGCAAAGGTTTTCTATCTTCATTTTACGCCCTCCCTTCTGCTCCACGCGGAAGTAATATACCTGAAAAAGGACGACGACCATTCCAAAAAGAAGCCGATTAAAATGCAAGCTATGGTAAGCGCGGCAAAAGTAGACATTTCGGCATACAGTTTCGCCTGTTGCATCATACCGCCAAGGCTGTGGAAGGTGTAGCAGAGAACCTCCGCCGACACCATAAGTTTTACGCCGAGAGAGAGATTTGCTCCTACCTCGCTTAAAACCGACGGAGCGATTTGCGGCAGAATAATCTTTGTGAGTTTATCGCGACGGGTAAACGAATACGCACGCGCCATCTGTAAAAGGTCGGCGTCCACCCCGTCTATCGCAGCTGAAAACTGAGAATATATCATAGGAAACAGCACGAGCACGGCAACTATTACGGGCGCGACCAGAGGATTCGTCCATATCAACAGCATAAGCGTTACCGCCATTGTTGGCAGGGTGCGAACGACCGAAATTATAGCCGCAAAAATTTTTTTGAACGGCGTACATACCGCGCTTATCGCCGCGCAGAGCGCGGCAAAGACAAACGAAACGGTGAACGCTATCAGCGTGCGAAGAAAAGTATTTGCAAGCGAAAGCCAGAATTCTCCGCTTGAAAAGCAGGAAAACAGCGCCAAAAAACTTTGATGAACGGACGGAAGAATGTAGTCGTTACGAACCGAGTAGTAAGCAATCAGCCATACGATTAAAATTATCGCGACCGCCGCCAGCGAATAGACGATATTTAGTTTTCTTTCGCCAGATATTTTTTTCATTTATTCTACGTAGTAGAAGTTCTCTGCGACAGCGCTTGCCGAGTCGGCTTTAATTCCTATGAATTTTTGAATTATTGTTTCTATTTCCTGCTTACAGTCTGCCGCCTTGACAAAATTTATGGCGCAGTTGGAAAGTATGGTCTTATTGTTGAGCTGATTTGCTTTGATGGAGGGCGTAGTACCCGTAGGCAGGTGAGCCGCTATCGTATCGTAGAGCATTTCTCCTGTTACTTCGGTTTTCATTATCCACTGCGCGCTGCCCTCTACAGCCTGCATAAACGATTTAATAAACGCGCCGTTACGGTAAGAGGTAACCTCGTTTTTAGCAACCAGCACCGCCTGAGGATAGCCGTTTTCGCCGCCGTAGAGCTGCTGTAAGTCTCCGACGAAATTGAGAGACAAATTCGTATTGTTGACCTTAGTGCTTGCCGCAGGTTCGGGCACGACGTAATAATCCACGTCGGAAAGCGTTCCTATGGCGTCTGCGCCTATTGCTTTTAAATAGACCGAGTCGGAATCGACGCCGCTCTCGTTAAACTCAATGCCGTTGTCCCTGAGGATAATCTTGAAGGTAAGCCCGGGAACGTTTGCAAGGTTGACTACCCCCACCGTCTTGCCCTTAAGGGAAGAAAGATTGGAAGTCGTCAACGTTTCGGTTGTATTTGCGGCAAGAACGTAGAGATTTCCGTGCGTAACCGTGCCGAGCAGCTTGTACTTTGCGCCGCTACCTAACAGTTTGGAGGCAAGATTTACGGGAAGAACGCAGATATCAGCCGCGGGAGTTTCGCCCGTGACGTAGCCGTTTATGGTATCTGCTACTACCACGTTATATTCGAGCGCGACGTTTTCAATGACTTTATTTTCATACATCAACTGCGCCATCGAGAGCGCGGGCGCGCCGTCGGGCATATACACAGTAAACTGCGAGTTGTCGTTCGTCTCAGGAGCGCACGCCGTCAGACCGAACGCAAAAGTTACCGCCGTAAGCGCGGCAAGGATAGTCGATAAAAATTTTTTCATATTGTTACTCCTTTTCGGCGTCAGGAAATATCATTTAACCTTCCGCCTCAAAAATTTTTTACTTCTTACTCATAAGGGTCTTTGCCGATACGCCTTCGAGCATACCTATTTTGCCCGTAAGGGAATTGATAACCTCGTTAGGCGCGTCGATTATTACGCAGATGACCGATACCCCGCGTTCCTTATACGGAACGCCCATTCTGCCCACTATGTAATCTGCATATTCGGACAGAGTCTGATTTATCTTTGCGCTCTGTTCGCGATTTTCGATAATTACGGATACTACCGCAAGACGCTTTTCAGACATAAAAAACCTCCCCTTCGCCTGAAAGGGAGCCGACAATACGGGCGCGCTTACGCTCCCGCTATAAATTACGACTCCTTTATTCTCAGGACTTAACGACCTTTGAAATCAGGCTGTTTAAATATAGCACGCTTTATGGCAAAAGGCAAGCGATTGCATAATTACTTTTTTATTTTACATACTTTTTGTATGAAAAGCAAAATCATTTCTATACTTTGTCTATCAATAGTAACTTGCACCGCCTGCACGCTGTGCGGCTGTCATACGGGTCAGACGGGCAGCGGCGAAACCCTGGGAATCGGACGCGACGTACAATTCTCGGCAAACGACGAAGGCAGCGTAACCCTTCCCGACGACTGTACCGACGGTGATTGCCCCGACGGAGAATGTCCCGAGGACGAACGTCCCGACGAAGGTTGCCCTGAAAAGCAACCGCCGCGCAGACACAGACGCGGCAGGAGAACCGCGCGCGACGATAAGAAGCGCTCGCACGAGGGCAAAGCGCCTGAATTTACGCACGACAAACCGATACCCAAGCCCGCGCCGCTTCCCGCGCCCGGTACCAAAGGCAATGCGGAAAATCCGCAGATTAAACAAAAACCTTAAAAATCATAAACGGACGGCTGTCTGCCGTCCGTTTAACGTCTTTATCTGACCTTGTTGTAGTTGATTAAGCAACCGCTTAAAATAATCTTCTTTTCCTCTTCTGTGAGAGCGCCGAGCGAAAGATAAATATTTTTTACCTTACCTTCCGATACGTGCTTTGCAGGAATCGCAGGGTCGTTCTGACCGACGTAGTCGGTTATATGTTCGATATAAAGGTAATC
>JBJEUZ010000034.1:0-4063 GCA_051884095.1 Candidatus Coproplasma sp. | reverse complement strand
CGTGAAGAATGGGAAAAGCGCGGCGGAGTTTATCACGGTTCGCTCGGAACGGCGGCTAAAAATAATTGGTTTACCGTCAGGAGCTGCGAGTTGATGGGTTTGCCTGTAACAGAGGAAGAACTTAAGAACTGTAAAGACTTTGCTATGTATAAAGATTGTTACGTCGATTTTTGTATCAGCATTGGAAACGGTAAACGCGTACGACCTTGCTTGCCTGTGTTTTATCGGCAACAAGCAATTCAATCAGATTAAGACCCATAAGGGCTTAAAATAAATTTTTGGTAGGGTAAACAAATGAACAATGTTTTAGTAAAAATGGCGGAACACATATTCGATAGCGGCGAGGACGTCTGTATGACTTGTTGTGCCGAGCGTGTTCTATGCAATAAAAAAATGGAAGAACTCTATAAATCTTCAGAGAACGACAATGATTATTTGCCGCCTCTCCCCCCTAAAGAACACTGTATCGAAAATATAATTAAGTTCTTTGAGCAGAGAGGTGCAAGTAAATGAGTAATTACGGTTGCCCGTTTTGTAATTGGAATGAAAAGACTATGCGCGAAGAATGCGACATAACGCACGAGCCGACCAACGGCGCGGTTATGTGCGACTTCGAGTTCGACGACTGCCCGGAATATTGCGCACGTTGCGCTTCATCAGAACGTCCGACGGACGAAGAATTAATCGGCGAATCCTATTATGCCGACAACGACGGTGGGAAGTAAGTGAGATGAATTCAATTTTAAAGTATCCCGGTGGAAAGTGGCGTATTGCGGATTGGATTATTTCATTTTTTCCAAAACATAAGGTTTACGTAGAACCTTATTTCGGTAGCGGCGCCTTATTTTTCCGTAAAGAGCCGTCGTATATAGAAACTATAAACGATATTAACGGAGATATAGTAAACCTTTTTAAAGTGTGTCGAGAACAGCCGGAAGAGCTTGCGGCCGCATTAACTTTTACACCTTATTCGCGAAATGAGTACGTTAGTTGTTACGATACTTCTGTAGGTAATGAAGTTGAACGCGCAAGGCGACTTATAGTTAGGCACCACCAAAGTTTCGGAACCACAAATTCAAACCTGAACACCTGGCGTAACAGCCAGAGCGCCAACAGTCCGCGCACGGCCGCGGAATGGAAACGTTTACCAAATATAGTCCTTGAGATTAGCGAACGTCTAAAAGATGCTCAGATAGAGTGCCTTGATGCATTAAAGTTAATTGAACGTTACAATTCCCCTGATACGCTTTTATATCTTGACCCACCGTACATGCAGGGACTTCGGAAACGCGGAATGTATAAATACGAAATGACCGATTCCCAACACGAAGAGCTTATTAGTTTGATTTTGTCGAGCAAATCAAAAATTATTCTATCCGCTTATGATAATGATTTATATAATCGTTCACTTAAGGGGTGGTTTACTTCGGAAAAGCATACAACAGCGCAAATGGGTAAACACCGAATTGAAAAGATTTATATGAATTTTTCACCGTCCTTATGGCACGGCGACGAGGAGCAAATAAAATGACGGCGCGGAGCGTGATTTTGTACGAGGTGGACTATAACGAGCTATCCGGACTGCCGGAACTCACCTACGTATTGGTGTACGATTCGCAGTTAAGGTTTCACACTTTAAAACAGACAGGCAAAGACGAGCTTCCGAAAAAACAGCAAGCGGTTTAAATACTTGCTTTTGTCGCCGCCGCCCCTGCCGAAGATATCTTCAGAATACATAATCGACAATGCTAAAGTTTAAAACAGCCTACACGCTTTCATAAATGATACCTCACAGTATGGCGGCGGCGCTGTGCGCCGCCACTATACCGGGGAAAACGTAATTACCGGGGACAACCCCGAAAAAATAAATATAAGGGGCATTACCCCGAAGGAGTAACAAAAATGGCAAATAATAACAGAAACTACAACAACGGCGGCAGTAACGTTGCAGTAAAAATAGTAGCAATGATACTTGTCGTAGTGCTCGGCATAGCTTACGTAGCCGTGGCAATCTGGAAACAGTCCTGGAACCCTGTAAAGTGGATAAGCACCGAACAGGTTCAGCCCGGCGACAACAACAACGGCAATAACAACAATAACAACGGCAACAACAACGGCAATAACAACAATAACGGCGGCGACAACAACGAAAATACCGACGACGGCGGAAATTCAGAAAACGAAGGGACCAGCAATTTGGTGATATCTGAAAGCGGAAATAACAACGGTATTTCGTTAGTAAGCGCCGTCTTACCCGCCAGTGCATATGCAGCAAACGGAATCAGCGAAAATGCGGAAAGCGCGTATCTTATTTCTGCCACAATTACGCCTGATAACACAGATAATAAACAGGTTGACTTTACCGTTGCGTGGGCAACCTCGTGCGACAAAAATATTTTAGACTATTTGGTCGTATCTCAAACGAGTGACGGTTCCACGACCGCAACTATTTCCTGTTTACAGCCCTTCGATACGCAAGCAGTATTAACTGTAACCTCACGTAGTTCGTCAAGCGCTAAAGCTACTGCTACGCTTGATTATCGCAAAAAGATAGCTAGTATCACGGACAATATTTTTGACGGCGATACTACTTCAATAAAAGTTTGGAACGTTTCTTCAAATCCAATAATTAAAGTACCTGCTACTATTAATTGGACAAAAGGCACTATCTTTGACAGTTTAAAAGAAAACAGTATAAATATAACCATAGCCGCAAGCGAAGCATTAAAAACGGCGCTGATAAATGCTTCACTTGTCACGAGCATAGACAGGGAAGTTACGTATACAGACTATTTAAAGTGGGGTTTGTATACTAACGGTATGTTTACGTTCGGCGGACCTTATAACTCCACCGGGTTAGAGGGTGAAAAAGGGTTATTCTACTTTGCCGGAAATTTATACGACTATGGCGAAGAAGAGATAGATACGGCAAAATATAATAAATTAAGAGACGTGCTTTCAAATTGCAATATTGATTTAATTATTACGGTTAATGCTGAAACGGAGAGCGGCTATACGTATACGGCTTCGTATAACGTTAACATTCTTGACTCTTCGCTTGAAGTGCTGGCAACTGACGTGGAATTATCCAGTTCAGTTATAATTTTTTAAGGTGCGTTTATGGCGGCGACAGTAAGACGGTTAATTTACATATTCATTATTTTCTTCATTATCCTTTTGTCAGGTGGGCAGGCTATTCTGCCCACCTATGCCGCAACCTCTGGATATTCCAACGTATTAACCGACTTACAGCGCGACGAAAATTTCAACATAAACGACTACAAAAGCAAGCCGAACGATTATTCGATTAACGTCATCCAGATAGCCGAGAGCGCGAACGGCGAGCTGTTCCTTTACACATATCAGCCCTGCCAGCTCACGCAATACCTGGTTGCTACGGATATCAATATGTCGCTGTCCGAAAGCGCGGACGAAACGAAGCTGTATTCCTTGAGCCTTCTTAACTCTTCCGGCGTATTCTGCAAGTATCTTGTAAACGGCGTAACCGTCAGCTCTGCCGGTGTTCGTTACTACAACGTAACGAGCATTTACCGCGAATGGAACAAGACTATTGACGGGGAATCCGGCAACGATAACCTTAAGCTGGAAAAATATTACGACGTAGGAAAGTGCTATAAAGCCGTAACGGTTGGCGGTAACGTTACGTATACGTGCAAACAGGTTGACACGGTAGAAATTAAAAACCCGTTCGTGGACTATCTGTCTTACGGCGACAGCTCTGGCTGGGATTTAATATTCGACGTCGTACAGTGGACGGATATTCATTATATAGCCTTTTCGACCGATAAAATGATAGATACGCTCAAGGAAGCCGACGTAACGTATACGACACAACCGTACCACTACACCGGCAAAAACGACGAAGGTTATACCTACGGAGGAAAGAGCGAACCGCAGTATATTACGCTCACCGGCACAGAGGAATTCGGCGTAACAGGCACGCGGTACGTCTGGAGCAGTATATACCGCTCTGAAGATTTTATCAAGACGACCGAATTAACGGGAAATGCAAAAACAGAAGTACAAAAGTCTGAATTTGTGC
>JBJEUZ010000033.1:0-4158 GCA_051884095.1 Candidatus Coproplasma sp. | reverse complement strand
GGAGAAGAAGAGAGAAGCAGTGTGAGTATCATAAACCTACGGTGCGTGCTCAGGCATGCGTCTTTTGCGTATGATACGAGCAAAATAACAGATAAGAGAAAAAAATAGAAGATGAGTTTTTTACGCCGTTTGCTTTAAATAAATCTGCATATAAAACAGGCAAAGATTGTGGATATAAAGGTGGAAAACAAAATAATTATAATGGGCACAATCCTTTTGCCCTTTTTAGTGTTGGCAAAATAGACCGCAGAAATATAAAACACCGTCTCGCTTGAGCCGTACAGCACGCAGGCGCATCTGCCTATATAGCTGTCCGCGCCGTAGCACTCTATTATTCCGGTCAGATAGCTCAAGGACCCGCTTCCCGAAAACGGCTTGATAAGTATCAGCTTGCTAAGTTCCTCGGGTATTCCTAAAAAACCGAATACAGGCGAAAGCGCTTTTGACATAGCCGAGGACAGCCCCGAAACCTCGAACAACTCGCACATCATAAATATTGCCGCAAGCAACGGGATAAGCGTCAACGTAAATTCCAGCCCGTCCTTTGCACCTCTCGTAAAAGAGGAAAACACGCTCACCTTCTTTAACGCGGCTATCAATATTACGCTTATAAATATAACGGGTATTACAAATGCCATAGCTTGTTTACAATAAAATAAATGGTCGCTGCCAGCCCCGTAGAAACCAGGGTAGCCAAAAGCGACGGCAAGGTGATATCGCCCGCGTTCGCGCTTCCCGCCGCCGCGCGGAGCGCTATTACGGTGGTAGGGATAATCTGAATAGACGTGGCGTTTATAATAAAGAGAAGGTTCTGCGCAAACGTATTGCCGCTCTTTTCAAGCTCGCCCACTGCCTTTACCGCAAAGGGCGTTGCCGCGCCGCCGATGCCCAAAAGGTTGCAGCTTATATTCATAGCAATGTTTTCCGAGGCGGTTTTGTCGTCGCATTTAAAAATTTTTTTGCAGGCAGGCTGTAAAAATTTTGCAATGCCGCGGTTAATACCCGCGTCCTCCGCAACGGCGGAAATTCCCATCCACACCGCGTATATGCAAAACAGGGTAAGCCCCGTCTTTGCGGCGTTCATGGCTCCGTTCAAAAGCGACGGCAAAAACGAGTTGGGCGAGCATATACATATCGCCGTTGCCGAGGCGACGAATACTGCGATAAAAATTGCGTTCATAACCTATAATATTTGTCCGACTTGCCGATTATTCGCTAAAATAATTTACTTTTACGCGTGAATGTGGTAAATTATAGAAGTAAAAAAATAACGGCGGCAAGCGCAAGCCTTTGCCGCACGGCGGAGATAATATGGCTGAAAAGTTTTATATCACTACGGCAATAACTTACACCTCGGGCAAGCCCCATATAGGCAACACCTACGAAATAATTCTGTCCGACGCAATCGCTCGCGAAAAGCGCATGCAGGGCTACGACGTGTTCTTTATGACGGGCACGGACGAACACGGACAAAAGGTAGAGGACAAGGCTGCGGCTAAGGGCGTAACCCCCAAGCAGTTCGTCGACGAGGTCGCAGGCGAAATCAAGCGCATATGGGACTTGATGGATACCTCCTACGACAAATTCATTCGCACCACCGACGACTATCACGAGCGCGCCGTGCAAAAGATTTTCAAAAAGTTCTACGAGAGCGGGGACATCTACAAGAGCTCATATAAGGGAATGTACTGCACCCCCTGCGAGAGCTTCTGGACGGAGAGCCAGCTTGTAAACGGCAAGTGCCCCGACTGCGGCAGAGACGTAAAGCCCGCCGAGGAGGAGGCATACTTCTTCAAGATGGGTAAATATGCCGACAGGCTTGTAAAACACATCGTCACCCATCCCGAATTTATCACGCCCGTCGCCCGCAAGAACGAGATGATGAATAACTTTTTGCTTGCGGACGAGTTTATCGGCAAGAGCGACGAGGAAATTTTGCAGGCGGCGGAAAACGGCACGCTTAAGACAAAACTTCAGGACTTGTGCGTTTCGCGCACCTCCTTCAAGTGGGGTATTCCCGTCGACTTCGACAGCAAGCACGTAGTTTACGTGTGGCTGGACGCGCTCACCAACTATATTACGGGCGTGGGCTACGATACCGAAAACCCTGCCGAAAGCTACAAAAAGTATTGGCCTGCCGACGTCCACGTCATCGGCAAGGATATAATCCGCTTCCACACAATCTATTGGCCCATCTTCCTTATGGCTATGGGCGAGCCGCTCCCTAAGCGCGTGTTCGGTCATCCCTGGCTGTTACAGGGCGGCGACAAGATGAGTAAATCGCGCGGTAACGTTCTGTATGCCGACGACCTTGCAAACGTGTTCGGCGTGGACGGCGTGCGCTATTTCGTCCTGCACGAAATGCCCTATTTAAACGACGGCGTAATCACGTGGGAGCTCATGTGCGACAGGAACAATTCCGACCTTGCCAACACCTTGGGCAACCTGGTAAAGCGCACCCTTTCTATGACCAATCAGTACTTTGGCGGAAAGGTCAAAAGGACGGGCGTTGCGGACGTTATGGACGCGGAGCTGATTGAAATTGCCCGCACCTCGCGCGATAGAGTAGCCGCAAAGATGGACGAATATAAGGTTGCCGACGCTTTGGACGAGCTGTGGCAGCTCTTCCGCAGGGCGAACAAATATATCGACGAAACCACGCCCTGGATGCTTGCCAAGGACGAGGCGAAAAGGGACAGACTTTCCGAAGTTTTGTACAACCTGTTAGAGAGTATTTCTATGGGCGCAGAGCTGTTAGAACCGTTTATGCCCTCCACGTCCCGCAAAATTCTGGCGGAAACGGGCGCGGAAAAGCGAGGCTATAGCAATCTGGATAAATTCGGATTGACCCCAGGATATGCCGTAACAAGCTCTCCTTCGACGCTGTTTGAAAGGATAAAATTCGACGACTTGAAGCCTGTAATTTCTGCAATAGAGCAAAAACAGATGGCAGAGGCAGCCCCCGCACCCAAGGCGGAAGAGGTCGAAAAGATTACAATCGACGACTTTGCAAAGGTAAGAATGCAGGTGGGCACAGTAATCGCGTGCGAGGCTGTAAAAAAGAGTAAACTTCTCCACGAAACCGTGCGCGTGGGCGACAAGACCTTGTCCATTCTGTCGGGCATTGCAAAGCACTACACGCCCGAAGAGATGGTGGGCAAAAAGGTGATAGTCGTCACCAATCTTCCCCCTCGCGAGATGAAGGGACTGCTGTCCGAGGGTATGATTGTCTGTGCAGAATCGCCCGACGGCACGCTGTCGATAGTATCGCCCGAAAAGGACGTTCCCGACGGCAGTATACTCTCGTAACTATGTATATCGACGCTCATTGTCACCTCAATTACGAGGACTACGGCTCTCTGGATAAGCTGTTATCCGACTGTGCCGAAGTGGGTCTGAACCGCATAATTACGGTCGGATTCGACCTGGATTCCTCGCGCCTGTGCTGCGAGATTGCCGAAAAATACCAAGCCGTGTATTTTTGCGCAGGCTTTCACCCCACCGAGCTGAAGAAGTACAGGGAGGGTGATTTGCAAAAAATTGCCGGGCTGTGCGCTCATCCCAAGTGCGTTGCGTTGGGTGAAATCGGGCTGGACTATCACTATCCCGACACCGACAAGCAATTGCAGGCAAAACTGTTTCAGGCGCAGCTCAGCCTTGCTTACGAGCTGAAATTGCCCGTTCAGATACACTCGCGCGATTGCGCGGAAGATATGTTGAACACGCTGAAGCAAAATTCAGAGCTCTTAAAGTACGGCGGTCTGTTGCATTGCTATTCCCACTCGCCCGAAACGGCGGAAGAATTTGTAAAGCTGGGGCTTTACTTTTCGTTCGGTGGCACGTCAACCTACAAGCGGAGCAAAAAGCCGCGCAGGGCAATTGCGGCTCTGCCGCCTGAAAGACTGCTCACCGAAACCGACAGCCCGTATCTTGCGCCCTCGTCAAAGTTCGGGCAGTTTCCGAACACTCCGCTGTCGATTCCCGAAATTGCGGCGAATATGGCGGAGATTAAGGGCGCTTCAATCGGGGATATGTGCCTGCAAATACAAAAAAACGCGCTTACGCTGTTTCCTAAACTTGCAAACTGAACGTGCGGCGCGCACGCGGAAAGCCGCGGCTTGGCGCCACGGCTCTCTTCATCTTCAGTCGGGTAAAGCC
>JBJEUZ010000032.1:0-4198 GCA_051884095.1 Candidatus Coproplasma sp. | reverse complement strand
ATTTATCTTCAATTCGTTGATATATCTGTTTAATTTGTCGGTTGGAAGCTCGGGCAGCTTCGACGCGATTTCGTCCACCTTTTCCTGAGGAATTACCACGGTCAAAAGGTCGGGTTCGGGGAAATATCTGTAGTCCTGCGCGTCCTCCTTGGTGCGCATAACCGAGGTTTCGCCCGTACCCTCGTCGTAGCGCAAGGTAGCCTGAACGACCTTTCCGCCTCCGTCTAATATTTCCGCCTGACGCTCGTACTCGTAAGCCATAGCCTTTTCGATATAGCTCAATGAGTTCATATTCTTAATTTCGGTGCGCGTGCCCAGCTCCCGACTATCGAAGGGCTTTAAGGAGATATTCACGTCGCAGCGCATGCTGCCCTCCTGCATCTTGCAATCGGACACGCCAATATAGCGCATTATCAGCTGAAGTTTTTCAACGTATTCGCGCGCTTCCTCGGGCGAGGATATGTCGGGTTCGGATACGATTTCTATGAGCGGCACGCCGCCGCGGTTGTAGTCTACGAAGGTAAAGCCGCCCTCGTGAACCAGCTTCCCCGCGTCCTCTTCGATATGGATACGGGTTATTCCTATCCTTTTTCCGCTTTCAAGCTGAACGTAGCCGTGCTCGCAGAGCGGCTTATCGAACTGCGAAATCTGATACGCTTTGGGAAGGTCGGGATAGCAGTAATTCTTTCTGTCCAGATGAGTTACGGTGTTTATCGTGCAATGGGTGGCAAGCCCCGCGCGGATTGCGTATTCTACCACCTTTTTGTTGAGGTTGGGAAGAGCCCCCGGCTGACCCGTACATACGGGGCAACAGTGCGTGTTGGGACTGCCGCCGAAAGCCGTGGTGCAGCCGCAGAAAATTTTGGTTGCGGTGGCAAGCTCTACGTGAGTTTCAAGACCCGATACAAGCTGATACTTCATAATTTTAAGCCCCCTTCGTATTCTTTAAGCTCGCACAGAGGATTGAGTTCGGCGTAGTATGCCGCGTTAAGCACGGTTGAATCGGCAAACTTTGCGCCTATTATCTGCAAGCCGATGGGCAAGCCCTTGGAATCGGTGCCGCAGGGCAGGGAAATTGCGGGCAGTCCCGCAATGTTCACGGGCACGGTGCACACGTCCGAAAGGTAGGTTTCAACCGCGTTGCCCCCCGCATATCCCATGGGGAACGCAGTTACGGGCGCAGTGGGCGCGAACAGGACGTCGCACGCATCGAATACCTTTGCAAACTCTGCGATTATTCTCTGGCGCAGAAGGCACGCCTTTTTGTAATATGCGTCGAAGTAGCCGCTGGATAGAACGTAAGTGCCCAGCATTATGCGCTTTTTTACCTCCTTGCCGAAGCCTTCGGTGCGGGTGCGCGTTACCATATCGTCCACGCTTTCGTAGTTGGTTGCGCGATAGCCGTAGCGTATGCCGTCGTACCTGCCGAGGTTAGAGGAGGCTTCCGCACAGGCGATTATATAGTAGACAGGCAGAGCCTGTTTGAGCGCGGGAATTTTGACCTTGATTATTTGCGCGCCCGCGCGTTCGTAGGCGCTTATCGCCGCGTCTACCGCAGATTTAATTTCGGGATTGATGCCGTCGAAAAACTCTTCGGCAACCCCTATTTTAAGTCCCTTTACGTCGCCGTTTAGCACAGTCTTGCCGCCGTAGGTTTCAACCGAGGTCTGGTCGGCAAGGTCCTTGCCTCGGATGGCGTCGAAAACCAACGCCGCGTCCGACACGGACGAGGTTATGGGACCTATCTGGTCGAGCGAAGAGCCGTAGGCAATGAGCCCGTAGCGCGATACCGCGCCGTACGAGGGCTTGAAGCCGACTACGCCGCAGAAGGATGCGGGCTGACGAACCGAGCCGCCCGTATCCGAGCCTATGGCGTATGCCGCAAGGCGCGCGCATACCGCCGCCGCGCCGCCGCCCGACGAACCGCCCGTAACCCTTGACAGATCGCGCGGGTTTCTGGGCGCGCCGTAGAACGACGTTTCGGAGGAAGAGCCCATGGCAAATTCGTCCATATTGGTTTTGCCGAGCAGAACAGCGCCGCTTTTTTTCAATTTATCCCAGACGGTCGCGTCGTAGCAAGGCTTATAGCCCGTAAGAATCTTTGAACAGCAGGTGGTAAGCATACCTTCGGTTGCTATGTTGTCCTTGAGCGTGAAGGGTATGCCCGTGAGCGCGCTGCCTTCCCCGCAGGCAAGCAGGCTGTCGGCAAGCCGCGCGTTTTCAAGGGCGTTTTCAAACTCCGTATGAACGTACGCGTTTACGGTCGGATTCAGCTTTTCGATTTCGCTTATATACGCCTTGGTAAGCTCTACCGAGGATATCTCTTTTGACGATAACTTTTGGGAAAGGGTTGAAATTACGCTCTTCATTTGACCACCCTCTTGACGGGGAAATACCCGTTGTCCGACTGAACGTTTGAAAGAATCTTTTCGGAAGGAAGGCTGGATTCAACCTCATCTTCGCGCAAATTCTCCCACGCGATTGTGCGGGCGGGCACTTCGCGAATGTCCGCCGTGTCGCCCTCCACCTCGCAGTTTACCGTGTTCGCAAAGTCGATAATCTCGTCGAATTCCTTTACGAAACCGCTGATTTCGCCGTCGTCGAAGCGCAGGCGGGCAAGCCGCGCAAGCGTTTTAATTTCTTTTTCGGATACTGCCATAATTTTACCTTTAAAGCCGCATATTCGGCTGTTATCTTATCTTTATATGAACTTCGCGCAGCTGTTTTTCGGTAACCTCGCCCGGTGCGCCGCACATTAAGTCCTGACCTGATGCACTCATGGGGAATGCGATAACTTCCCTGATATTTTCCTCGTTTTTGAGGAGCATTATCATTCTGTCTATGCCGGGCGCCATACCTGCGTGAGGGGGCGCGCCGTACTTGAACGCGGTATATAGCGCGCCGAATTTGTTTTTTAGCTCCTCTTCGCCGTAGCCTGCGATTTCAAACGCCTTTACCATTATATCCAGGTCGTGGTTGCGAACCGCGCCGGACGAGAGCTCTACGCCGTTGCAGACGATGTCGTACTGATAGGCTAAAATTTCGGTAGGGTGCTTTTCCTCCAACGCCTTGAGTCCGCCCTGAGGCATAGAGAAAGGATTGTGCGTGAACGCATATCCGCCCGTCTCCTCGTCCTCCTCGTACATGGGGAAGTCGTTTACAAAGCAGAAGCGGTAGGCGTTCTTTTGCGTAAGATTCAGCTTTTCGCCCAGCTCGTTCCTTATCTGACCCGCAAGTCGGGGAGCCTTGTCGAACGAGTCTGCTATGAAGAAGATTGTATCGCCAACCTGAAGATTTGCCGTTTCGCGAAGCTCGCCCTTCAATTCTTCGGGAATGAATTTGTCGATAGGTCCCTTATACGATAAGTCGGGCTCGACTTCGAGATAGCCCAGTCCGCCCATTCCTATGGAGAGCGCGAACGCGAGAAGTTTTTCGTGGAAGCCCTTGCTCATATCGGCGTGGACCTTTATTGCGCGCACGCATCTGTTTTTGAAGGGCGCGAAGCTGCACCTTGAGAAGAATTCGGACAGGTCGATAATACGCAACGGGTTGCGGAGGTCGGGCTTATCCGTACCGAATTCGAGCATTGCCTGCTTATAGGGGATTACGGGGAAGGGCGCTTTGGTTACCTCGTAGCCCTCGGGCGCGAACTTTTCAAAGGTTGAAGAGAGCACTTCTTCGCCTACCCTGAACACGTCCTCCTGCGAGGCGAACGCCATTTCGAAGTCCAGCTGATAAAATTCGCCGGGCGAGCGGTCTGCGCGCGCGTCCTCGTCGCGGAAGCAGGGAGCTATCTGGAAATACTTGTCGATTCCCGAAACCATTAAAAGCTGTTTATACTGCTGGGGCGCCTGGGGCAGAGCGTAGAACTTGCCCTTGTAGCGGCGGGAGGGAACTATATAGTCCCTTGCGCCCTCGGGAGAGGAGGCGCACAGAATTGGCGTCTGAACCTCCAAAAAGCCCATAGACGACATCTTTTCGCGCAGGAAGGAAATTACCTGCGAACGGAACACTATATTGTCCTTAACCTTGCGGTTTCTTAAATCAAGAAAGCGGTATTTAAGTCTTACGTCCTCGCGCGTTTCCTTTGAAGAAATGATTTCAAAGGGAAGCTGTTCGCGCACCTTGCCAAGAATTTCAACCGACTTGCAGTTGAGTTCCACGGTGCCCGTAGGGATTTTGGGGTTGTAGGTTTCCT
>JBJEUZ010000031.1:0-4205 GCA_051884095.1 Candidatus Coproplasma sp. | reverse complement strand
TACATAATAAGTATAATTCTTTTCTTTGCAAATTTCAAGTACATTTTAAAAATAATTATTTTATTTTCGTGCATAATTGAATTTGTAAGGAGTTTCAAATCTTTGTTAATTATTTACGGTTTTTGTACCATTTTTAGCAGTTACAGTTTTAACCAAAAATTGAAAATAATTGTTGACTTGAATAAAGTATTTTGATATAATTATATCGCTCAAAAATTTATGAACTCGGAGGAATTTTTATTATGGCAAATGTAAAAGTTGCTATCAACGGCTTTGGTCGTATCGGCCGTCTTGCTTTCAGACAGATGTTCGACGCAGAAGGCTATGAAATCGTTGCAATCAACGACCTTACGAGCCCCAAAATGCTTGCTCATCTTCTTAAGTATGATTCTGCGCAGGGCAGATACAAGTATGCTGAATCCGTAGTGGCAGGAGAGGACTCAATCACCGTAAACGGTAAGACAATCAAAATTTATGCTGAAAAGGACGCTGCAAATCTTCCTTGGGGCGAAATCGGCGTTGACGTAGTTCTGGAATGCACCGGTTTCTATACTTCTAAGGAAAAGGCTTCCGCTCATATTAAGGCAGGCGCTAAGAAGTGCGTTATCTCTGCTCCCGCAGGCAACGACCTTCCCACTGTAGTTTACAGCGTAAACGAAAAGACCTTAAAGCCTACCGATACCGTTATCTCCGCTGCAAGCTGCACCACCAACTGCCTTGCACCTATGGCTGATACGCTCAACAAGCTCTGCAAAATCAAGAAGGGCTATATGACCACCATTCACGCATATACCGGCGACCAGATGGTTCTTGACGGACCTCATCGCAAGGGCGACCTCAGAAGAGCAAGAGCTGCTGCCGTTAACATCGTTCCCAACTCCACTGGCGCTGCAAAGGCTATCGGCCTTGTAATTCCTGAACTTAACGGCGTGCTCGACGGCTGCGCACAGCGCGTACCCGTTCCCACCGGTTCGCTTACCCAACTCATCGCTGTATGCGAAGGCGAAATCGACGCTGCTACCGTAAACGCTGCAATGAAGGCTGCTGCTTCCGCATCCTACGGTTATACTGAAGACGAAGTTGTTTCTTCCGATATCATCGGCATCACCTACGGTTCGCTCTTTGACGCAACCCAGACCAAGTGCATGCCCCTCGGCGACGGCACAACCCTTGTAAAGGTAGTTTCCTGGTACGATAACGAGAATTCTTACACCTCTCAGATGGTAAGAACTATCAAATATTTCGCTGAATTAAAGTAATTTAATATTAAGCAATTTAAATGCGCGAGGACAAACGTCCCCGCGCATTTATTATTGATCATATAAGCATAGTTCAAAATAATCGCCGTTGCGCAAACTATGCGCAACGGCGTATAAATTACTTTAAACGTTGAAGCGGAAGAGGATAACGTCGCCGTCTTTAACGACGTAATCTTTTCCTTCGGAACGGACCTTTCCCTTTTCGCGAGCGCCAACAAGTCCGCCGCATTCCAGAAGGGTCTGCCAATCGACTATTTCGGCACGGATAAAGCCCTTCTCAAAGTCGCTGTGAATAACGCCTGCCGCCTGCGGAGCCTTCGTTCCGTCTTTAATTGTCCAGGCGCGCGTTTCCTTCTCGCCGGCAGTTAGATAGGAGATGAGTCCCAATAGCGCGTAGCTCTTTTTAATCAGCTTGTTGAGTCCGCTCTCGGTCAGTCCAAGCGCCTCCAAGAACATTGCACAGTCCTCTTCAGACATCTGCGACAGTTCCTCTTCGGTCTTTGCGCAGATAACAAGTACTTCGCTGCCCTCCAGCTTTGCGTGCTCTTTTACCTTTACAACCAGGGGAATATCGTCCTCGTTCTTGCCCATATCGAATTCTGAAATGTTAGCGGCGTAAATTACAGGCTTTGCTGTGAGCAGGAAGAGGTTGTCTAAAAATTGCTTTTCTTCGTCCGAACATTCAAATAGCCTTGCCGGCTTTTCTTCAGATAAAAACTTTTCAAGCCTTTCCAGAAAAGCAAACTCCGCAGCCGCTTCCTTGTTGGCGCCGCCGCGCGCAGTATTTCTGATTCTGTCCTGACGTTTGTTTACTGCTTCGATATCGGCAAGAATAAGCTCTAACGTGATTGTTGAAATATCCGCAATCGGGTCGATTACGTTGCTGACGTGCGTGATGTTTGCATCCTGAAAGCATCTTACCACGTGCACTATCGCGTCGCACTCGCGAATGTGCGAAAGGAACTTATTGCCCAGTCCTTCACCCTTTGAAGCTCCCTTTACAAGCCCAGCAATGTCAACGAATTCCACAATAGCAGGCGTAACTTTTTTACTTGAGTACAGGGCGGCAAGTTTATCAAGTCTTTCGTCGGGTACGGCAACCACGCCTACGTTGGGTTCAATTGTGCAGAAGGGGTAATTTGCAGCTTCTGCTCCTGCATGAGTTATAGCGTTGAATAAGGTCGATTTGCCTACGTTTGGCAAACCTACTACTCCTAATTTCATAATAAAATCTCCGTTAATTTCTTGCGGATATAATTATAATACAAAATTAGAATTTAAGCAAACTTTAATTTGCCAAAATATATAAATTGTGATAAACTTTGAATACGGTAAAAGTTAAAGGTAATTAAAATGGATTATAAAAGTTATATCGCCGCGCTTGTAAAGGTTGACGGCGTAAGTGAAGAAGAGATAAAGTCGGCAATAGCGTTGCCTCCTAATTCCGAAATGGGCGACTATGCGTTGCCCTGCTTTAAATTTGCAAAAATATTGCATAAAAGCCCTGCTATTATTGCTCAGGAGCTGGCAAACGGCATTTCCACAGACAGCGTCGTTTCCGAAGTGTCGGCTGTAAATGGCTACCTCAATTTTAAAATCAATAAGTCTGGGCTTGCTCGCTCGGTTTTGAGCGAAATAGCTCAAAAGGGCGACAGATACGGCTCTTCCGACGTGGGCGCGGGAAAGACGGTCTGCATAGACTATTCGTCCGTAAACATAGCAAAACCTTTTCATATAGGTCACCTTTCCACAACCGTCATAGGCGGTGCGCTGTATAAAATATACGATTTTCTCGGTTATAGAGCCGTGGGCATAAATCACCTTGGCGACTACGGCACGCAGTTCGGCAAGCTCATCTGCGCCTATAAGCGTTGGGGTAATAAGGAGGAAGTCGAAAAGGGCGGAATTCACACCGTCAACGATTTGTATGTCCGTTTTAACCGCGAAGCCGATGAACAGATGGAAAAGGAAGCAAGGGAGTATTTCCGCCTGATTGAGAGTGGCGACAGAGAAGCTAACGAAATTTTTGAATGGTTCAAGAGCTTAACTTTGGCATACGTAAATAAAATTTACGACAGGCTGGGCGTCAGGTTTGACAGCTATGCGGGAGAAAGATTTTACACCGACAAGATGCAGCCCGTAATTGACGAGTTGAGGGAAAAGAATCTGTTAAAGGAGAGCGAAGGGGCACAGATAGTTGACCTTGAGCCCTACGGAATGCCGCCTTGCCTTATTTTGCGTTCGGACGGAGCATCGTTGTATGCAACCCGCGACCTTGCTGCTGCTATTTACCGCAAAAAGACGTACGACTTTTATAAGTGCTTATACGTAGTGGCATATCAGCAGAATCTGCATTTCAAGCAGTTCTTTAAGGTGCTTGAGCTTATGGGGAAGGACTGGGCGAAAGATATGGTGCACGTTGCATACGGTATGGTTTCACTTGAGGACGGGGCTATGTCCACGCGCAACGGCAAGGTGGTGTGGCTTGAGGACGTAATTTCAAAGTGCGTAGAAAAGGCTTATGCCGTAGTGAACGACAAGAATCCCGACTTGGAAAACAAGCAGGAGATTGCCGAAAAGGTGGGCGTAGGCGCGGTAATTTTCGGGGCTCTGTACAACAACAAGATAAAGGATATAACCTTTTCATACGATAAAGTGCTCTCCTTCGAGGGCGAAACCAGCGTCTACGTGCAGTACACGTGTGCTCGCGCAAATTCCGTTCTTACCAAAGCGGAAGGATATGCATACACGCTCCCCGAAGAGCTTGAACTGAGCGCTCAGGAATTCGAAGTAGTAAAAGCGCTGGCGGCCTTCCCAGATACGGTTAAGGAGGCTGCGGAAAAGTACGAACCCTGTTACGTTGCGCGCTATGCGGTAGATTTGGCTCAGAAATTCAACAAGTTCTACTTCGATTGTAAGATATTGAACGCTGAAGAGCAGGTAAAG
>JBJEUZ010000030.1:0-4230 GCA_051884095.1 Candidatus Coproplasma sp. | reverse complement strand
ATAATAGCTCACCGCACCTATCACGAGGACGCAATCAGCTTCCGCGTGGAAAATTCGCCGGTAATAACCCTGCCGGAAGGCACGGTGTTACTGTATTGATTAAAAGCTGATTTACCGAATCGGTTTGAAATTAACAGGGCGCGCCGACCGCAAAAAAATGCGGTCGGCGCGCGGCTTTTTTACTGTATACGTCGATTTTTTACTGCATACGGCAGGCGTTATAAAAATTTTTTGAGCTTCTTTTCAAAGCTCTCTTCAGTTGAAATCAAATCCTTTAAAAGTTTTTTAACGTCGTCCCCCATCACCTTTTCGCCCTCGGAAAGCGAGGTCTTAAGGGAAGTGAGACCCGTAACCGTGCCGCGAATCATCATCTGCGCTACGTTAGCGCGGGAATTGTCGTTTGCCGCGCCCATCTTTATAGCCGACCACATCATCGCCTTCTTTACGGGAGAAGGCTCCTTCACCTCCACGTCCATATTCTTAGCGATTTTAGCCGCCTCCGCGCAAACCTTTTCGTATTCCTCGTGCTGGCGCAAAATTTCCTCCTTAAGTTCCTCGTCGTCGATTTCGGGAAGAATGTCCGCAATCGAGGTTATGGCAAGTTGCGCGTTGCGGTAGATTTCCGCTATAATTTCGCTGTCGCTCTTTAAATTTTCCATATTTTTAGCTCCTTTTACTGATTATAGTTTGGCTGACGGACGCAAATTATATACTTATGGCTTAAAAATCGCTTGACTTTAAATTAAGTATATGTTAAAGTATTTTTCGAGCCGTTCGGAACGGGCGTTTTTTAAGTGCGAAAATTTTTAATCGCCGCCTAAGCCTTTGGCAACTTAGAATCCGACGAGACTGGTTTGAGGAGGACATTTATGTACGCAATTTTTGACAACGGAAACAAGCAGTACCGCGTTTCCGTAGGCGACCTCGTAAAAGTTGAAAAACTTGACGCGCAGGTTGGAGCAACAGTTACCTTCCCCGTTGTATTGTGCGCGGACGAGGGCAACGTTAAAGTGGGCAGCGAAGTTGCAGGTACCGTAGTTACCGGCGAAGTAGTTGCTCAGGGCAAGGAAAAGAAGATTATCGTCTTCAAGTACAAGGCAAAGAAGAACGAAAGAAAGAAGCAGGGTCACAGACAGCCCTTCACCACCGTAAAGATTACGGCTATCGGCGAAGCTGAAAAGAAGACCGCAGCTAAAAAGCCCCGCGCTAAGAAGGCGGAAGCCGCTGTTGAAAGCACGGAAGCCAAGGCTGAATAAGGAGGACGCAGCATATGTTATTTATTAAGTTATTCGCCCACAAGAAAGGCGGCGGTTCAACCGATAACGGAAGAGACAGTAACCCCAAAATGCTCGGCATCAAGCGCGCTGACGGTCAGTTCGTGCTTGCAGGCAACATTCTTGTAAGACAGCGCGGTTCCAAGTTCAAGCCCGGCAACAACGTAGGCATCGGCAAGGACGACACTCTGTTCGCTCTTTCCGACGGCGTAGTAAGGTTTGAAAGAGTAGGCAAGGACGGCAAACAGATTTCCGTTTATCCCGTTGCTGAATAATTACAAAAATTAAAGCGAAAGCGACTCCGCTTTCGCTTATTTTTTATACGGCTCTGTCGCAGCGCCCGTTTATTTCGGCGGGAAACGCTATTGCAATCGACGGCGGCAAAGCCTTTTCTTAAAAAAAATATGATTAAATGTTATCCGTTAAAAGACGTTAAAAAGGACGAATTTTACAGGCTGTTTACAGAATACTACGACGAGCTCGGCTGCGAGGACGACGCAGAGCACCTGCTGGATGAGTACGTGCTTGCGGACTATCTGTGCGGGCTTCTTTCGATAGATTTAATAGACGACGGCGACAGGACCGTCGGGTTTATAATCTATCAGATTGACGGCATAGAAAACGAATGGTGCAAAAAAGAGGGCTTTGGCGACGTGCGTGAGATTTACGTTTCCCCCTCCGCCCGCCGCAAGGGGCTGGGAAAATTTATGCTGTTTTCTGCTGAAATGAAGCTGAAAGAGTCCGGCGCGAAGCAAGCCTACGCCCTGCCCTGCGAGGGCTCGGAAGAGTTTTTCGCCGCCTGCGGCTATACCGACGGCGGAGAATACTGCGAAGATTTAGACTGCGCCTTCTTTGTAAAGAGCGACCTTGACAATACCTGCAAATGTTGTAAATAAACCTAACGACAGCTATATAAACGCTTGCGGCGGTTGCGAAAATTTTCGCAACCGCCGCATAAATTTTTACGCAAGTTTAATTAAGATTTGATTAGTGATTAGTCAATTATTGAGGGCGCTTAGCGGTCGCGGCAAGGGCGGCGGAACCGCCAAAAATCGTAAAAATGCTTTATCGCCTCAAGATAAACATTTTTACGAGACCCTTTTTTATTTCGTACCCGTTGAACCGAACCCGCCCTCGCCGCGAACAGTTTGCGAAAGCTCGTCGGAAAGTATAAAGTTTGCGGTTATATAGGGCGCGATAACCATCTGCGCCACGCGCTCGCCGTCGGATATGGTCTGCGCAATCTCGCCGTGGTTGTGCAGGGCTACTTTTACCTCTCCGCGGTAGTCGCAGTCGACCACACCCACCTTGTTTGCGGGCGCAAGACCCTTTTTTGTGGCAAGTCCGCTGCGGGCATAGATGAGCCCCGCGTAGCCTACGGGCAATTCCATAGCAATGCCCGTGGGGATAACCACCGTTGCGTGGGGCGCGATTACCGCGTCGCCGTCGAGGCAGGCATACAAATCCGCGCCGGCGGCGTATTCCGAGCCGTAAGCAGGCACCGTAGCCTTAGGATTAAGTTTTTTTATATTCACGTTCATCATACCACCGTTTCTCCGTCCCACAGCACGACTTCGTCGCGCTTTAAGCTCTCCTGCACGAGTATTGTGCGCTGATTGGACGAGCCCTTGAATTTTAAATTTAAGTCCTTGAGTTCTTCAACAAATTTTCCGTCGACAAGCACGTCCAGGCAGGAAAGCATATCCATAACCAAATCGCCGTTGCCGAGCTTGCCCGTGAGCAGGTCGCGCTCGTAATCGTAGCCGGTGAAGCACCAGAACGACTTATTCGGATAAGCCTGCCTAAGCCTCTTTAAAAACGGTGCAAGCACTATCTGGTTTTCGGGCTCGAACGGGTCGCCGCCCAACAGAGTAAAGCCCTTCATATAGTCGGGCGCGAGCGCCTCTATAATCTTATCCTCCACTTGCTTCGTGAAGAGTTCGCCGTAGTTAAAATCCCACGTTTCGGGATTGAAACAGCCCTTGCAGTGATTGCGGCAACCGCTGACGTAGAGCGAAACCCTGACGCCCGGTCCGTTGGACACGTCGCACCACTTGATTACGCCATAGTGCATAACAAAATCTCCTTACTGTCCTATAAAAAGTTGGTTCTTTTCCCCGCACGTTGTGCGAAAGTTGAATATTGCCGCTTACGAAAGCGGCAATACAGCGTATTTCATTTAAGTTTAAAGATGCAGAACGCGCGACTTTATTTCCTTGGTCTTGCCCACGTTCCAGAAGTTTTCGCCCAGATATCCGCAGGTGCGGCGGGTTACGTTCATCTTGCGCTGGTCCTTGTTGTGGCAGACGGGGCATTCCCACTCGTTATCGGCATTGATTATAATTTCTCCGTCGAAGCCGCACACGTGGCAATAGTCGGACTTTGTATTGAATTCCGCGTACTGGATATTGTCGTAGATGAACTTGACCACGTCCTCGAGCGCGGTGAGGTTGTTGCGCATGTTCGGAATTTCCACGTACGAGATTGCTCCGCCCGAAGAAATCTTCTGGAACTGGCTCTCGAAACGGAACTTTGAGAACGCGTCTATATTCTCGCGCACGTCGACGTGATAGCTGTTAGTGTAGTAGCCCTTGTCGGTTACGTCGGGAATGGTGCCGAAGCGCGCCTTGTCTATTCTTGCAAAACGGTAGCAGAGCGATTCCGCAGGCGTGCCGTACAGTCCGAAGCCCAGACCCGTCTCCTTCTTCCACTTTTCGCAGTGATCGCGGAGGCACTTCATAACTTTAAGCGCGAACTCCTGACCTTCGGGAGCGGTGTGAGATACGCCCTTTACAAGTTTGGTTACCTCGTACAGACCGATATATCCCAAAGATATGGTGGAATATCCGTCCATAAGGTATTTATCAATCTTTTCACCCTTGCCAAGGCGGGCAATCGCGCCGTACTGCCAATGTACGGGCGAAACGTCCGAAAGCGTGCCCATAAGCGAATTGTG
>JBJEUZ010000029.1:0-4255 GCA_051884095.1 Candidatus Coproplasma sp. | reverse complement strand
GGCCCGCCGCCATGTTGTCGGGGTGAAGGGTTCTGCCCGTGCCGCCGCCGCTTGCAACAGAGAAGTATTTAACGCCGTTTTCAACGCACCACTTCTTGTAGGTGCCTGCAACGGGGTGCTGGAAACGGGTGGGGTTGGTGGAGTTGCCCGTGATGGATACCGAAACGTTTTCCATCTTCATAATTGCAACGCCTTCGGGAACGTTGTCCGCGCCGTAGCACTTTACCTTAGCGCGGGGACCGTCGGAGAATGCGACGCTGTCGACAACCTTTACGGTTTCGGTGTAGGGGTCGAACTCGGTTCTGCAATAGGTGAAGCCGTTAATTCTAGAAATGATATAAGCGGCGTCCTTGCCTAAGCCGTTAAGAATAACGCGGAGGGGTTTGGTTCTTACCTTGTTTGCATTTTCGGCAATCTTAATTGCGCCTTCGGCAGCCGCAAAACTTTCGTGGCCTGCAAGGAAGCAGAAACAGTCGGTTTCTTCGGAAAGGAGCATGGAACCGAGGTTACCGTGACCTAAACCTACCTTTCTGTTTTCAGCAACCGAACCGGTGATGCAGAAGCTCTGCAGACCGATACCGATAGCGGCAGCTGCGTCGGCAGCCTTGGTGCAACCCTTCTTGATTGCGATAGCCGCGCCTACGGTATAAGCCCAGACTGCGTTTTCAAAGCAGATAGGCTGAGTGCCGCGCACGATTTTGTCGCAGTCAACGCCCTTGGAAAGAGCGATTTCTCTACATTCTTCAATGGAATTTATGCCGTATTCCTTGAGTACGCCTAAAATTTTGGCTTCT
This sequence comes from Candidatus Coproplasma sp., assembly GCA_051884095.1. Classification (GTDB taxonomy): domain Bacteria; phylum Bacillota; class Clostridia; order Christensenellales; family Borkfalkiaceae; genus Coproplasma. Next base: position 3,461 of record JBJEUZ010000029.1, on the reverse strand, counting down.
CTTCTTTCATAGTTTTCAAAAAGCGCCATAATCAGTCAACCTCCTTGTCGGTTCTGGGGTCGATATGCTTAACCGCACCCTGTTCTTTGGTATATCTGCCGTAAGTGCCGATTGACTTTTCGTATGCTTCGTTGGGGGTAAGACCCTTCTTGATGAAGTCGGTCATCTTGCCGAGGGATACGAACTTATAACCGCACACTTCGTTGTTTTTGTCAAGCGCAATAGCGAGAACGTAGCCTTCAGCCATTTCAAGATATCTTACGCCCTTTGCCGCCGTGCCGTACATAGTGCCAACCTGCGAGCGCAGACCCTTGCCCAGGTCCTCGAGACCGGAGCCTATGGTAAGACCGTCGTCAGAGAAAGCCGACTGAGTTCTGCCGTATACTATCTGTAAGAACAGTTCGCGCATAGCGGTGTTGATAGCGTCGCAGACGAGGTCGGTATTGAGCGCTTCGAGAATGGTCTTGTGGGGGAGAATTTCCGCCGCCATAGCCGCGGAGTGGGTCATACCGGAACAGCCTATGGTTTCAACCAACGCTTCCTGAATAACGCCGTCCTTTACGTTAAGCGTGAGCTTGCACGCGCCCTGCTGGGGTGCGCACCAACCGATGCCGTGGGTAAAACCTTTGATGTCCTTGATTTCCTTTGCCTGAATCCATTGTCCTTCTTCGGGAATGGGAGCGGGACCGTGTTCGAATCTTCCGGAAACGCCCTTGGCAACGCAAATCATGTTTTCAACGTCTTTTGAATATTGCATTACGATTCCTCCAATAATTTTTGTGCCGCGTCCTTTTTGCAAAAGTTTTACGGACGCCGTATTTGTCGGTAAGATTATAACATATCCTTAAATTTTTATCAATAAAAATAAAGCAAAAATACGGCGTGCGTCGCAAAAAAATTGTAATCGACAAAAAAAGTGTTTACTAATTTAAAAATTGTTTTATAATATATTTGTATATTATTAAAATTAAGTGTAAAAGGAGCGCTGATGCCCGTCTGTCAGAACTGCAAAAAGAGGGAAGCTACGTTCAATTTTATCGAGTCCGTGGGAGGCGAAACCGTAGAGCTTCATCTGTGCGAATTTTGCTATAAGTATAAATACGGCGAATTTGAATCGGTTGCGGCAAACGCAATCATAAACGGACTGTTCGGTAACAGCCGTCCCGCCGAGCGCAAGAGGTGTAAGGTTTGTGGAATGAGCTTTGCCGACTACGAGCGCACGGGGCTTTTGGGCTGTCCTAGCTGTTACGACGTATTCCACGAAGAGCTGTTGCCTTCAATAGCGCGCATACAGGGCAAGGTAACGCACGTAGGGCGCGAAGGCGGCGACCATTCCTCCGAACACGACCTGCGCCGTAAACTTGTGGAATTGCAGGAAAAGCTGGAAAACGCCATAAAGCGCGGAGATTTCCGCGAAGCGGGCAGATTGAACGGTCAGATGACCGCCATAAAGAGGCGAATAAACGGAGGCGGCAATGACTGATTTTAAAAACGTAGTCGCTTCCTCCAGAATAAGACTTGCGCGCAACCTGAACGGCTATCCTTTTCCTTCCAGGTTAAAGGACGAAAAGCAGGCAAAGCAGATTATTCGTACGATATCGTCGGCGATAAACAGAGTCGACGAATTCGAACTCAAATATATGGACGGGATTTCAGAGGAGGAAGCGCTGAACCTGGTTGAAAATCACCTTGTTTCTCCCCTTCTCATAAGGCGCCCGGGCTATTCGGCGGTAATTATCAACGCCAGACGCAACGTGTCGATTATGATAAACGAGGAGGACCACCTCCGCGAACAGTGCATTGAAAAGGGCTTTGCTTTGCGCGAGGCATACGCCACGATGTCGGAAAAGGACGCTCTTTTCGCGCGTTTGGTTCAGTTTGCCTACGACGAGCGGCTGGGATTTTTAACCGCCTGCCCCACAAACCTGGGCACGGGGCTAAGGGCTTCGGTTATGCTCTTTCTCCCCGCTCTCACAATGGCGGGCGCAATGCAGGGAGTAGTGCAGAGCGCAACTCGCCTCGGGCTCACCGTCCGCGGCATATACGGCGAGGGCAGCCTTGCCGAGGGATATATGTATCAGGTCTCCAACGAAGTAACGCTCGGCGTTCGCGAGGAAGATATATTGACACAGGTCGAAGAGGTGGTTTCACGCATAGCCGAAATGGAGCAGACCGAGCGGGCAAAACTTATGCGCGGCGCAAAGGCGGCCGGAATAAAGGACGCGTGCCTGCGCGCCTACGGCGTGCTTACCAACTGCGCGCTTATGTCCGGCGAAGAGTTTGAAAAGCTGTGCGCAAATTTAAAGCTCGGCGCGTGCCTCGGGTACTATTCTATACCCGATATTTCCGATATAGACGAGCTTATCGTAAGAATGAAGCCCTCAAACCTCAATCTTTTGGCGGGCAGAAGCCTTTCCCCTGCGGAAAGAGACGCCTATCGCGCAGACGTCGCGTCCAAACAGATTAAAAAATTGACGAATATATAACTTAGTCTTACTCTCCTTACAAGTAAGGAATTAATAGGAGCTATATGGAAAGTAAAAGATTTTCTCAGAATCTTCAATACGTAATATCCCGTTCGGAAGATATCGCCACGGGACTCAATACAAGCTATATCGGCAGCGAGCACATAGTTTACGCTATGCTCATCACGCCCGAATGTACCGCGTTCAAAATTTTAACTGCCTGCGGCGTTCCTCAGGAGGGCTACAGGAGGTATCTTGTTAATGCGGCGGATATCAATTCCAATATGAAGGGCTTTACGCCAAGAACCAAGCATATGTTTGAAAGGGCGGTAGACCTTGCCATAGAGTACGGCGGCGAGGACGCCCTTGCCGGCACCGAACATCTTCTTCATGCGGTTATGGAATCTCCCGAATGTCTTGCAATGCGCATCTTACGCGCCCTGGGTGTAAACATGGCTCAGCTTGCGGCGCGTCTTGAAGTTGCTATAACCGACGGCTGCGCCGACGAAAAGGACGACGAGGAAGAGGAAGATATTTTCAGCCCGTTCACCGCAATTCTGCGCTACACAAAGCCACGCCAGCAGGGCGATACCCGCGCCGAAAGAAGCGGCAGGAGCGAGGGTAAATTAGATTCCGAAATTTTACAGTACGGCACCGACCTCACGCAGAAGGCGCGCGAGGGTAAAATCGACCCCGTAATAGGCAGAAAAAAGGAAATCGACAAGATAATTCAGGTTCTTTCCCGTCGCACCAAGAACAATCCCGTGTTGATAGGCGAGCCGGGCGTCGGCAAGTCCGCCGTGGTCGAAGGGCTTGCACAGGCAATAGTTTCCAATCAGGTACCCGACCTACTGAAGGATAAAATAGTCTTTTCTTTAGACCTTGCAAGCATGGTCGCGGGCGCTAAGTACAGGGGCGACTTTGAAGAGCGCTTAAAGGGCGCCATAAATTCCATAAAGAGCAACGGCAATATCATTTTGTTTATCGACGAGATAC
>JBJEUZ010000028.1:0-4308 GCA_051884095.1 Candidatus Coproplasma sp. | reverse complement strand
TAAAACTCTTTCGTCAATGATAGACGCGCTAAAGCTGCCCGTTGAAGAGGACGAAGTCAGGCTTAAGTTTACTGCCGAATCGGTTGATTTTAAGTCGGAGGGCGACAAGGTTATAGAAGATTTAAAGGTAATTGCCCTTTCCTCCCCCGATATGGTGCTTGCGCCCGACAACTATGAGGGCGTGAGGGTGAATTTCGGCAAGGACGACGGAGACGGCTGGTTTCTTGTGCGTATGAGCGTGCACGACCCGGTTATGCCTATTAATTTTGAAAGCTGTTCGGTCGGCGGCAACGTAAAAATTGCACGAAGGCTTTACGGACTTTTGAAGGAATACCCCTTCCTTGACGTTAACAATCTGAAAAATTTTATTAAGGAATAATTTTTAAAAGGAGCGGAGCTGCCCAATTAAGTAAGGTTCTCTGTTTCGAAAATAAAAGGAGATATATAAAATGTCTGTTCAGCAGAAAAGCGTTGACACAATCAGAATCCTCTCGGCGGAAGCCATTGAAAAGGCCAAGTCGGGTCATCCCGGCATTTGCATAGGCGCGGCGCCTATCGGCTACGAGCTGTTTGCAAACCACCTGAATTTCAGCTACAAAAACCCCAAGTGGGACAACCGCGACAGGTTCGTGCTTTCGGCAGGTCACGGCTCTATGTTGCTGTATTCGCTGTTGCACCTTTTCGGCTTCGGTCTTACCAAGGAAGATTTGATGCAATTCAGACAGCTCGGCTCGCGCACGCCCGGTCACCCCGAATACGGCAAGACCAACGGTGTTGAAACGTCAACCGGACCCTTAGGTCAGGGCGTAGGTAACGCCGTCGGCTTTGCGGTTGCCGAAGCTCACCTTGCAGCGCTCTTCAACAGACCCGATTATCCCGTAGTAGACCACTTTACCTACGTTCTGACGGGCGACGGTTGCCTTGAAGAGGGCATAGGCTACGAGGCTTGCTCATTTGCGGGCACGCAAAAACTCGGCAAACTCATTCTGCTTTACGATAACAACGACGTTACCATAGAAGGCGATATGAAGAACACCTTCGACGAGGATACCGCTACCCGCTTTATCGCGCAGGGCTGGCAGGTTCTCCGCGTAAGCGACGCCAACAACTTAACCCAGCTTTCGGCGGCTATCGTTAAGGCAAAGAGCGATTTAACCAGACCTTCGATAATCATCTGCAAGTCGGTTATAGGCTACGGCTCTCCCCTTGCAGGCTCGGCAGATTGCCACGGCGCTCCCTTGGGCGAAGCAAACGTACAGGCAACCCGAGAATACTTCAACTGGACTCAGCCTCCCTTCGAAGCGCCCGAAGATGTCAAGGCGCACTGCATGGCTATCGCCGAAGAGAGAGCAAAGAAAGAGCAGGAATGGAACGAGCTGTTCGCGCGTTACGAACAGGCTTATCCCGAACTTGCGGCTGAATATAAGCGCTTTATGAGCGGCATCACGCCCGATTTGGACGCCGTTAAGGCAGAACTCCCCGCGTTCGACAAGCCCGAAGCTACGCGTTCGTGCGGCGGCAAAGTTTTAAATGCAATCGCAAAGAATATGCCCAACATTATGTCGGGCTCGGCTGACCTTGCTCCCTCCACCAAGACCGAGATTAAGGGTTCGCCCTACTTCTCGCCCGAGCACAGGGAAGGCTGCAACATTCACTTTGGCATCCGCGAACACGCCATGGCGGCTATCTGCAACGGTATTCAGCTTCACGGCGGTCTTAAAGCAGTATGCTCCACCTTCTTCTCGTTCTCGGACTATATGAAGGCGGGTATGCGTATGAGCGCGCTTATGAATATCCCCGTGCTGTACGTTATGACGCACGATTCAATAGGCGTAGGCGAGGACGGACCTACCCATCAGCCTATGGAGCAGCTTATTGCTCTCCGCTCCATTCCCAATATCAACGTATTCCGTCCCTGCGACGGCAACGAGACGGTTGCAGCGTTTGAAACAGCGTTTACCGAGAGCAGACCGACCGTAATAGTCGAAACCAGACAGAACCTGCCCGCTTACCAGACCACAGGCGAAGGCGCTAAGAACGGCGCTTACGTGATTGCGGACTGCATAGGCACTCCCGACGTTTTGCTCATCGGTTCGGGTTCGGAAGTAGAACTCTGTATGGGAGCTAAGGATGAGCTTGAAACGCAGGGTATACGCGCAAGGGTTATTTCTATGATCAGCATGGAAGCCTTTGAAAGACAGAGCGAGGAATACAAAAACTCTGTTATACCCAAAAACGTCAAGGCGAGGGTGTGCGTTGAAGCCGCTTCCCACTTTGCCTGGTACAAGTACAGCCGCGACTACGGCGAAGTTATCGCTATGACCGGCTTCGGCGTTTCCGGACCCGCTAAGGTACTGTTCGAGTACTTCGGCTTTACAAAGGAAAACGTTGTAGAAAAGGCAAAACTTTCGCTTGAAAACGTAAGACTTGACAGATACAGCCACTAATAAATTAAATGTTGGGGTGAGAAATCTCACCCCAACATTGATTTTAAAACCTGATTTTACAAATAAACCCGTCCTAGGACGGGTTTATTTATTGCGAAATGATTTTAGCTACCTGATTGAGCGCGGCGCGCCCTTCGGGAGTGGGATATATGGGATAGACGTGCGTCAAACCCTTTCCTACCGTTATAAAACACTTTGTGCCGCTCTCAATGAGTTTTTCGTGCAGAGCAACGCAGTCGGGATAGAGTATATCGTGCGTACCTATGAAAACGTACGCTTCGCACTTAAGCGCAAGGTCGCCGTAAATCGGACTTAAGCGGTAGTCCTCAAGGTCCGCACCCTTAGCCCATGACTCCGCCCAGACTTTCGCCAAAGACGTGCTGTTGCGCGGGTCAACCCGTTCGTATTCGGGAATCAGCGGATTGGTCATAGTCAAATCAACCCAAGGTGCGAAGAGCACCAACTTTTCGGGAAGTATTGCGCTGTTGATTTTAAGAACTTCGCACAGACCCAGCGCAAGTCCGCCGCCCGACGAATCGCCCATAAATACGGTTCTGTCGCTTTCTGAAAGTACCCTTTGACAAAGAGGAAGCAACACGTCGTAACACTCCTCAAAGCCGTATTTCGGGGCTTTGGGATATATCGGCATTATCACGCGGCAATCGGACTTTTTTGCCAGTCTGTCCAAAAATTTAAAGTGCAGAGCAAGCGGCTTGCGTACGTAACCGCCTCCGTGAAGATACAATACGGTCGTGCCCTTGCCCTTTCCGTTTAAGACGTACACGGGCATACCGTAGCAGTCGTGCCTTTCGGCAGTAACATCTAATTTCAACCCGTCGGGAAGGCTGTACGGCTCGTCCTCGGTTTCGATGAGCGCGCAGAGCTCCTCTTTTGCCTGCTCGCCCGTGGGATTTCTACCGCCGATACGCAGATACATTTCCGCCACGGTTGAAATAAACGAGCGGCGATATATCATACGCGAGAACAGCTCGGGCAAAATTATTAAGATGAGCACCGCAAGCGCAGCGTAAGATAAAATTTGCAAAGCAAACGTCATATTCTCTCTCGGACGTCAAGGCGTGCGATTTTGCGCCTGCCTTTAAGGTCTTTTTAATTCTTAGGTAAGTTTTCCCTTGCGGTGGCAAGAAGCGAAAATGGATAAATCGCTTTTTCTTTAATTTTTGCTAAAATCAGCTGGAATTATCCTATTTTATAAAAGATTTCCACGTCCTGTGGTTTTCCCGTTACCGATGGATTACCGCCGATAACAATTTTATCTATCAGCTCTAAACACAGCTCCCTTGTAACGGAAACGTCGTTTATATGATTTTTGATTCTGTCGATAAATTCGTCAACGCCTATTCCGGCTTGCTGAAAGTTTTTCTCTTCCGTCGTCTGATTTCTGACCTCTTCAGACAATTGCTGTCTTTCTGCCGAATATTTTTCAATCATCTTCAAACATACGTCTTCGGGGATTTTACCCTCCAGCTTCTCTTCAAACGCACCTTGAATAAGCAAGTCTAACTTTTCAAGCCTCTTTTTTTTGCGTTCAAGCTCGTAAATCTTCTCAGCTTGGACTTTTTCGTCTGCTTGAGTCTGACTTAGCAAATAGCCATTTCTAACCTGAGCCTCGTCAGAAATAATAAAGTTTGCTTTGCTCTTTATATCGTCGAGCAGTATACTCTCCACGTCGGCAGCCTTTATATGATGATTAAAACAATAGGCTTTGCCTAAACGTTTATGACAACCGCAGTTGTAGCTGTAGACGATATCGACCACCTCGCCGTTGCGTTTGATCGGATAATACTCTAATTTCATTTTTCCGCCGCAATCTGCACAGAACATCAGACCTGAAAGGGGA
>JBJEUZ010000027.1:0-4321 GCA_051884095.1 Candidatus Coproplasma sp. | reverse complement strand
CGATTGGAAAGCGATTTCACCTTTATCGTTGATAATTGCGGCGGATATGTTAGACAGCTTAAAATAGCGCGGATAATTACCGTTTGACGGTATAAGTCCGATTTGAATACTGCACTCGAAAACAAAAACATACGTCAAACTGAAAAGTTCGGGAACATTGTACGATCTGATAACACCGAAAAAGCTCAATATAATCAAAGCCACACATAAAGCAAAGCCTATAATAAGCGCCCATATCCTATTTCTGCATTGCGAAACCTTACACTTATAAAAAACGATTCCTACGCTTAACACGGATAATATAACTTGCCAAGCTATATTCAAATAATATAGAAAGCCGTGTTTATAATCCGTACTCCAATTTACCAAATCGGAATGAAAGTCGAACGCCCACTCATGCAAGTCGTTCGTCATTATAAACAAAATCATTACAACAGCCGGAATAGCCAACCATTTCAACCACCCGATTGCGGGTTTTCGCTCGTCGCGTCCGACATAGCAAGCCGCAAAAAGCATTAACAAAGGAATAGCCGTTTGCGGTATATAGTAAGCGTACCATAAGTATCGCGTTGCCGTTTCATTCGTTTCAAATAACTTGTATTTGATAAATCGCAACAATAGCCATAATATGATAAAGGATGCCATAAGCACAATGGATTTTTTCAATCGCGTCGGCGTTATTCGGTCATATATGCTGATTGTCCAAAAGATTGCAAGCCCTATCAAAATAAAATGAGTTGCAAGCGACATTATATATTGAACGGCTTTCTGCGGTATAAGATCATCAAAAAATTGCAGTATGCCGACAAGCAAAAACAATGCCGCCGCAACCGCCAAATATGTAGTATTCCTTTTTTGAGAACTGCTTATTTTAATCATATATCTTCTAACCGCCGACTACTTATTTTCATCGAATACCACACCGTTGTCTTTGCAAAAATTTTCAAACTGCATCTGTGCAAGATAACTCGGTTTGCTATGCCCTTTCTCCCACCTGTTTATAGATGCAAAAGACATACCGAGCTTTGCGGCAAATCGCTCTTGACTTAAATTCAACTGCTTTCTCGCTATCTTTACTTTCTCGGAAAATTCCATTACGCACCTCGATACTCTTTATAACATATATTATAACACGAATTTTATAAAAGAGCAAGACATTTACCAATTACGCTCTCCACAATACTAATGTTTACTTGCTGTTTCGTTCTATTTCTATCTAAATCGCTTTAATTGCAAACTTTTGCATACAAATATGCTGTTCATTCGTTTGCAAATATTTTGACCTTGTATTAAATAATAAAAAATCCCGTCCAAAATCACTATATATTGTAGATTTTGACGGTTATACAAGGTAGAGTTATTCTTTCTCTAAATTTAGAGTTCATCTTTGGTAAGGATGAGGTCGGCGGTTCAAATCCGCTCAGCAGCTCCATTTACAGGGTTTCCGTATTAACGGAAACCCATTTTTTTTACGTGCTGAGCGGTCATTGACATTACGTGACGCGATTGCGCTTTGCGAACAATCGCTATTCCGTCGCTCTGCTCCTTACAAATCCGCTCAGCAGCTCCATTTACAGGGTTTCCGTATTAACGGAAACCCATTTTTTTTACGTGCTGAGCGGTCATTGACATTACGTGACGCGATTGCGCAATATGTAAATGCTTATGCCTCTTGGTAATTAACGGTTATTTTATCATATAATATCCTATTTGTAAAGAGTTTATTTTATAAATTATTTCATATTGTCAAACGCCTTTAATCATTATAAATATTTATACCTTATTAATAATAATATAATATTTACACTGCGCGTTGAGCCTGCAAACGCTTGCTATAAAATTTATTTTGTGATAAAATATTTTTTGTAACGTTTATTGATTGATTATATTTCAACTTTAACTTCACACACTCAGGAGGTTTATTTATGAGTAAACTTAAAAGGCTGATTACAACCGTACTTGCGGTATGTTCGATTACTTGTCTCAGCCTTGGCGTAGCTGCCTGCGATAAGAACAGCGACTTCCCGAATTATAAAAATCCCACCGTCACAGACGAACCCGACAATCCCGAAACACCTGACACCCCGAGCGACGGGGTCAACGATCCCTATAACGGCTATTACAAGATAAACGTAAAATCTGTCGGCGGTCTGCCCCTTAACGGTGTCAGAATCGCGGCTAAGCAAGACAACGTAACCGTAATGGAGGGCATATCCTTTGACGGAACAATTACTTTTGCGCTTGATAAGGGCGAATATGAGTTTGAAATAGTAGGCTCGCTGCCTGACGGATATTACATTCCCGAAGACGCAAACTATAAAAACAACGCCGAACTTGCAAATTACACTATAAGCATCCCCTCTAAAATTATATCTTCCACCGCGGTAGGTTCGACAAGATACTCTATCGGCGACGTCATGCACGACTTCAGCTTTACCGAAGTAAGCTCGGGCGTAAGATACACCCTTTCGGAAGTTTTCAGAGATAAAAAAGCCGTTGTTCTTAACTTTTTCTATACCACATGTAATCCCTGCAAGTCGGAATTCCCTGCGCTTCAGTCCGCGTACGACAATTTCAGCGACGATTTAGCTGTAATCGCGCTTGCCGATACCACTCAGGACCCCAGCTTTGAATCTGTTGCGAACTTTAAAGAAACAATGGGCCTCGATTTTTATATGGGTCAGGACCAGGCGGGTATAGGAAATCTGTTCAGCGTTTCGGCTTACCCCACCACCGTTATTATCGACCGATACGGCGTTGTGTCATTCAGACATACAAACAGCATAGTATCCACAAGCGTATGGAATTCTATGTTCGCCAATTATACTTCAGACGACTACGTGCAGAGCGGCTCTGAGGAAGATAATCCCAGCGGCGGCAATTCGCAGGAGCTTGTAAAGCCCGACGTTGAAATGCCCTCCTCCGCAGTCATTTCCAACGCGATAAACGGAGAAGGCACTGACGGAAAGGTCGGCTTATACACACCCGAAACCAACGAGGAAGACGCTGAATATTCCTGGCCCTGGATTGTAAAGACCGAAGCGGACGGAAGCTACATTACGGCGTCCAATACTTCAGTTGACAACTCTTACGCAAATATTTATACTACCATCTCTCTTAAATCTGGCGATATACTTTCGTACGATTACAACGTTATTACGGAATCCGGCGAGGACGTCTTGTACGTACTTATCGACCGCGAAGTCGTTGCGCAACACAGCGGCAACAGCGACGGTTGGCAGACTGAATACGCCGTATATATCGCTCAGCGCGACATAACTGTTGAGTTCGCGCTATCGTATCTTAAGGACGGCGGCGAACAGCCCGCGGACGAGCGCGCTTCGATAAGGAATATTAACATAGTAAACGCAAGTCAGGCGACCTATGCGGTTGATATTTATACCTCTGCAGTCAGTGGCTTAATAGACGAAGAAAGCGGCAAGTACTCCGCCTATGCCGACGTCGTAATGTCGCCTGTCGATAATTATTATCACGTTGGCGGCGTAGACGGTCCCATCCTGTTTGCCGACATTCTTAATACCACCGCCTGGTCCGACCTGCATTACGGCAGCAATACGTTTACCAACGATCAGGGTGTGGTAAACACGGCTTCGCTATATCTTATTTCCTACTGGAATATGTCAAACTGGAAACTGGCAAATAAGGATTCCAGCGTAACTTTTGCATTCAATTACGGAAACACCGATACAATTATAAATAACTATTATTGGCAAGGCTTTTCCGCAAACGGATTTGTTCCCGTTACAGAATCCTTAAAACAGGCGCTGGTTGCCTTTACTGAACAATATTGCCTGATGTACAATAAGAGCTATTACAGCGAACAATGGCTTGAGCTGTGCTATTACGGCGTTCATTACGGCGCAAACCATCTTGAAGGCGACGTATGCGAGATATTTGAGGATTCCATTAAGGCGTTCGATTTCAGCAATGCTTACGAACTGCAATTAGATACAAAGACCCACGTTGTCATTGACAATATACTTAAATGGAACAACGGCGGCGGTAAATTCTATAAGTTTGTAGCCGAAAATACAGGCATACACTACTTCTATTCCGATTTCGGAAAAACCGAATCCGACCCCTTCACTATCCTTTACGACAGCGATAAAAACGTCATCGGCGAATTTAACGACGATTTGAGCGTAAATATGTCGACCAACGATACGCCCTACAATTTCTACGGCTATGCATATCTGACCGCAGGCGAAACCTACTACTTCCAGTGCCGTTGCAACGTTCCCGGAGAAATGGGCGAATACGATTTCATCGTCAAATTTACGGGACTTCAGGAATACGACCT
>JBJEUZ010000026.1:0-4391 GCA_051884095.1 Candidatus Coproplasma sp. | reverse complement strand
CGCCGCGATGGCATATGTTGTCAGCATAGCGGTGTCTTCCCATAAGTCGGGGGTTGCGAAGTCCGCGTCCAGCGTTATGATGCTACGCGCTTTTACGAACCCATTTTTACGTCGCCCCTCGGTTAATATTCCGCCCACAAAACCACCCACGTCCTTTATTCGGTCTTGGTCGTTTTTGCCCATATTTCGGTATTCTGCGGCCGTCTCATATGTTCTCGTGGTTTCGGATATCCTTTCGAGAAGTTCCGTCCACGTTACTGTCTTGTTTTTCCATTTGGTTTCTTGGCGATTTCGCCCTATTGCTATATGCAGTTCGAGCTTTGCGCCGTGTTTTAATCTGATTTCGCCCATTGCTTAAATCTCCGCGCCTTTCGTTTTCGTGGGGTACTTCCACCCCGGTGGGTTGCGCCCCTTTCGGGGCGCGATTTTTGATTATTTGATGTTGAAAATACAAGCCGGGGCGATGCCGTGCGTGTTGTGCGCACTGTTGTTGTAGACACTCCCTGAAGGGTAGACAGAGCGCGCGTAGTACGCGCTCGAAGTGTCACACGACCACGGGGTGCAAGTCCACGCCCAGTCATCGTATCTCGGTACGTATTTTCTGTACTTTCTGAAAAGGTCGCAAGACAGAAGGCCCACTTTATCGGTGCATTTGCCGTAGGCGGTGTCGCCGTTGTCTGCGATTAAGTCAGACTCGAAAGGCAGAAGGTCGTCGCTGTTCAAAAGCGCGAGGAATTTGCTATTCAGGGTCTTTCTGATACTCGATTTTACCCAGTTGTTGCAGTTGTCTTTATCGAAGGCTACTTCCTTTTTCCACAGTTTTGCGGTTACGCATAAAATGCCGCCCTGTTCTTCGCCAAGCCTTACGAACTCTATCCCTTTGTAGGTGAAATGCTCGCCGTCTTTGATTGTCGTAAAATCCGGCTTTTCGTTCTGGTTCTCTTTTTCGTAGGCATCTGCCACTTGGTTGAGCGCGATTGCAACGGCGCGCATCGCGCTGATGCATTCTTTGGGTTTAATGTTTTGTTCCTTGCAGATTGCTTGGAACTGCTCCGTTATGGTTTTTTGCATATTGGTTCTCCTTAATCTTTTTTATAGTATTCGGTTAGATAGCCGTCTGCCGTAAGCGGTAGCCCGTCTATCCAGTCAAGGTCTTTTAGTGCCATAATCCCACGGATTTTCGTCAGGTCTTCTTCCGCAGTTTCACAGGAAACCTCTATTATTACTTCGTCGTGAACGTGGAACTTCGGGCGGTATCCGCACTTACTCAATCGCACCATCGCCGCGCCGAGACAGTCTCGTGCGACCGCTTGCGTGATGTTTTCGGTAAGTTTCCCACCATAGGTGTCCACTTCTTCCCATTTCTGGGTGGTTTGGTTTTGCCCTTTGTATTTGATGTTTGTGCGCATCCCGAACTTTACCAGTCGAGCGTCTTGGTACGTCAATGACCGCCCGCTCGGAAGTTTAACGAATAAATGCGGCCCGACCATTTGAAAGGTTATCCCCTTTTGGATGGTGACTGCTATGCCGGGGTGCGCTATTGCTTTTTTAGCTGCCGTTTCGCATGTTCTCCACAATGCGGTTATGTTCTCGTTTGCAGCACGCCACCTGTCGACTATGCTTTGCATTTCGTCGTCGGTCAGCCCCATAGCTTCTCCACCCATTTTCTTCATCGCCCCTACCGAGCCTTGGTACCCCAGCGCGAGTTCTGCGATTTTTCCTTTTTTGCGCAGGTCGCTCCCTTTGGTTATCTGTTCGATCGGGACGTTGAACATCTGACTTGCGCTGGCCTCGTAGATTTTTCCGTGTGTTTTGAACACGTCGATTCTCCATTCTTCTCCTGCAAGCCACGCGATTACTCTCGCCTCGATTGCTGAATAATCGGCTACGGCGAAGGTGTTTCCCTCGTCTGCTATGAATGCGGTTCTTACCAGTTGACTGAATACGTCCATGGGCGAGTCGTATAAAAGTTCGAGCATTTCGAAGTCGTTTTCTTTGACGAGCCGATGCGCAAGGTCAAGGTCTTTTAGCTTGTTTTGCGGTAGGTTCTGAAGTTGTACGATTCTTCCTGCCCACCGTCCTGTTCGGTTTGCACCGTAGAACTGTAGCATTCCGCGTACTCGGTTGTCGCTACACAACGCCCTTTCCATCGCTGAATATTTGGTTACGCTGGTTTTCCCCAGTTCTTGCCTTATTTTTAGGAATTCGACCACTTCTGGCTCTTTTCCGTTCAACTCTTTTATTAAGGCTTTTACCGCGTCTTTGTCTATGCTCTCGGGGTCAAGCCCTTTACTTCTCAACCATCGCCGTATTTGTGGAAAGCTCGAAGGGTTTTCTACTCCGCTGATTTCTCGTGCGCGGTCTTCCAACTCTTGCGAGTGATTTTCCGAATAGGTGATAATGTTGCGGACGAGTTCCGTGTCAATCAGCACCCCGTCTTCGTTCATGCACTGGTCGAGACACCAGAGTTCATGTTCGTCGGCGGTTATGCGTGGGAACTGTTCCATTATTTTGAATATTACGCGTTCGGTCACTACGTCTTGTCGGTTGTATTCCTTATAAAGCGACCATTTTTCGGGTTCGTGGTGTGGAAGGTTGCGCCGTCTACCACCGTTTGTTTTAGTGGGTGCGCATGGCTTTGCGAAATACTGAACCAGCCGTTTGCCGATTGCCATTTTCTTGTCGTCTTCTTCCAGCCCGAGAACTTCGCCGACCGCAGCAAGGCTGCGGGGCAATCCGAGCGTTGCGGCTCGGACTGCTGTGCAGTACCATTGCGCCGGGTGCATGTAAAATCCCAGCCATTTGGTCAGACACGTTCTCTCGAAGTTCGCGTTATGTGCTATTTTAATTACAGCGTTGTTCTGCATGTCGAATAGCACGTCTTCCGGGAGTTTTTCTCCCTGCGCGAAATCTACGACCGTGACCGGGTCGTCGTCATAGGCGTACCCGAAGAGCTGAACTTCAAAGGTGGGGTCTTCTACGTATCTGTAAACTCCGCACTCTTTTAAGTCCGCCTCCGAGTACGTTTCTATGTCGACGAACAGAAGGCGTTTTTTAATCGAGGTAGTCGTCATCGTCATCGAAGTTTTCGCCGAACCCGTCGCCGAAGTCTTCTTCTGCCGTGCTACCGCCTGCGAGCGATTCGCCATCTTTGAGTTTTTGGACGTTGTTCAAGCCTGCAGCCACGCCCTTGTTTCCTTTCGCATCGAAGGGGAAGAAATTGACCGAAACTCTACCGTAGCATCCGCTGTATACTGCGGTTTCGTCGAGAATTTCTTGACAGTGGCTATCCACGATTTGGGGCTTTTGCTTGCTCGAACAGTTGAAGAAGTAGTGTCCTGCGTATGCATCGTCGTCGGGTCTCTCGTCGTCGCCATCGCGGAGCGGGGTCTTCAAGTTTGCGGGCATTTTGCCGTTCCATTTCTCGGTTTTACCCTTTTCTTTTGCCGCATCGACCGCCGCCTTAATCGCGGAAAGGGTCGCTTTGTCGCTTTTGGGGATAAGTACTGCCATGCTGTACTTCTTCTCGCTGTCTTCGTCTACCGCTTCGGGCTTGAAGATGTGAACGTAAGAAAATCTTACGAGTCCGGTTACTACCTTGGTGCTGTTAGTTTTGTTTTCGTTTGCCATAATTTTTGGCCTCCTTAAAATTAAAAATTTTGTATTTTCTCGCACAGTTTTCTCGGTGCGAAACGAGTTCAAGATTTGACTGGCGGTTGTTCCGCTTGTCTCTGTTCAAGTGGTCTATTGACAGATGCAATTCTTGAAGTGTTCCGTTATTTTCAGGTATCCTCGTTCCGTTGCAATCGCCGAATATTTCCACCACTTTGATGTGGGTAAATGCTCGGACTTGTTTTCCATCTACCCGCAGGCTTACGCGGTAGTATCCTGACGAGTTAGGTTCTTGCTTGAGAACCTTTTCGGTCCGTTCTGAATACCACCGCCCCATGTTGCTGACGTAGTAGCCTTGGTAGGCTTCCGCCCATTGTTCGTGCGGTAGGTTTCTAACTTTGACGGGGGCTTTCATGATCCCCCCCCCTTTAGTCGAAGTTCTCGCCGAACCCGTCTCCGAAGTCTTCCGCCGCATCCGTTTTATACGGCTCTCTGGGGTCGTCTTCGGGTACAAGTGCGGGCGCGCCTTTCGGTTTCTCTACGTAGTCGCCTACGATTTGAGCGAACTTCTTCTTTGTCACTAACGATTCGAGCTTTGTCAAAGCGAGAAGTTTTCGCTCGTAAAGCAGGGCCTCGTTGTACCCTGCCGCTACGAGTGCCTTAACTGCTGCATCTTCGTCGGTGATTCTTCGTTTGGTCTTTCCCTCTACGAGTTTGTATCCGGGGATTTCGGTGCCGTTCAGGGCTTGCTTAAGCGCGTATTCCTGTACCTTGGTAGC
>JBJEUZ010000025.1:0-20191 GCA_051884095.1 Candidatus Coproplasma sp. | reverse complement strand
TTAACGATAGGTACAATCTATTCGACCCTTCCCACCGAAGAGGACAAGGAGAGGTTTGAAATCGCCGTCTCGCCCGAGGAGATGGCAAAGCTCATAAAGTACGTCGACGAGGGCAAAATCAACGTAACCGCCGCGCAGATAACCCTTTCCAAAATGCTGGCGGAGGGCAAGCCGGTAAGCGAATACATTTCCGAAAGCGACGTAGCCGGTATTTCCGATGAAGAGCTAACCGAAATATGCAGGCGTGCGATAGCCGAAAACCCCAAGGTCGTAGAGGACTTCAAGGGTGGCAAGGATAAGGCAATCTGCGGACTGTACGGCTTTATCAAGCGCGCTACGCAGGGTAAGGCGGACGTAAGGAAGGCTGACAAAATTTTAAGAGATTTGATAGGGTAAAAATTGAATAATTCTTCCGCGCCGCGACCAGGAATGGTCGCGGCGCGGAAATTTTTCTTTACGGAAAAATTGCCGGTTTTCCGTTTTAAGACGGTCGTTGGGTTCGACCGTTTATTTTTTGCATATTTTTAAGGGACGGTTAATAAGCTATATTGCTATGCGAAAACGGCGATTGAGTTTTCGCGGATAAAATACAAATTCCGGCAAGACCGCTCAAATTTTTCGCGTTTGGTTTTGCTAATATGGGTGAGCAAGTTGGCGGTCGCAATCAAACTCAAAGGCGTAATAATCTGTTTCTGTACGGCGGTACTTATATTCGCTCTGTCCGTCTCGGCATATTTTTCGGGCGCGTACGCCGTCTACTTCGGCGCAACGCCCCGTCTTTTGCCCATCTATTCGGTAGGGCGGGAGGATAAGGTCGTATCCATCTCGTTCGACTGCGCATGGGGAACCG
Source organism: Candidatus Coproplasma sp. (assembly GCA_051884095.1). Classification (GTDB taxonomy): domain Bacteria; phylum Bacillota; class Clostridia; order Christensenellales; family Borkfalkiaceae; genus Coproplasma. The sequence continues at coordinate 19,341 of JBJEUZ010000025.1, read as the reverse complement.
AGCATACCGACGATATCTTAAACGCGCTCCGAGTAGGCGAGGTAAAGGCAACCTGGTTTATGGTGGAATTCTGGACGGAAAAATACCCCGACTACGTCAAAAAAATTGACGCGCAGGGGCACGAAATAGGCACTCACTCGGCAACTCATTCCTATATGTCTAAGCAGAACGCGGAGGAGATAAAGCTGGAGCTTAAGACCTCGTCCGAGGCAATAACCTCGATTACGGGCAAACAGGTCGAGCTGTTCCGACCTCCCTACGGCGACTACGACGACGAACTGATTAAGACGGCTTCGGAGTGCGGCTTTTATTCCATTCAGTGGGACGTGGATAGTCTGGATTGGAAGGATTTGTCTGCAACCGACATAGCGATGAGGGTCATAAACGGCGTAACCTCGGGCTCTATCATACTTATGCACAACAACGGACTTCACACCGCCGAGGCTGTGCCCATAATTATAGAAACCTTAAAGAACCGCGGCTACACCTTTGTTCCCATAGGCGAGCTTATTTACCGCGAAAACTATACGCTGGATTCCACGGGCAAGCAGATTTTAGCAACTTAAGTGCGCGCTTAAAACGGCGCTTTAGCAAAGTTTAACGCAACGTTCAACTTGATTATATCACTTTTTAGAGGTAATTTATGATAAACATGAACACGGAAAAGAACAACAAAGTGTACGTTTACGGCAAAATCGTTTCAAAGGCGACCTTCTCTCACGAGGTTTTCGGCGAGGGCTTTTACGAATTTTTCGTAGAGGTGGTAAGGCTTTCGGGTCAGGCGGATATTCTGCCCGTGACCATTTCCGAGCGGCTTATGAACGAGAATATGGAGGTGGGCGACTACCTTTGCGCAGTCGGACAGTTCCGCTCCTACAACAAGCTCGAAAACGGAAAATCACGCCTTATGCTCACGGTATTCGTGCGCGAGGTTCTGGAAAATCAGCCCTGCAAAAACCCCAACTCCATAGTGCTTTCGGGCTACATCTGCAAGCCGCCCGTATACCGCACTACGCCCTTCAACCGCGAAATTGCCGACCTGCTGATAGCGGTCAACCGCTCGTATAACAAGAGCGACTATATCCCCGCGATAGCCTGGGGCAGAAACGCCCGATTTGTAAAGAATCTGTCCGTAGGCGACAAGGTTGCTCTCTCGGGCAGAATACAGTCCAGGGAATATCAGAAAAAACAGCCCGACGAAAGCCTTGTTACCATGACGGCTTACGAGGTTTCTATTTCCAAGCTCGCCGCGTTCGACGAGGATTCGGACTTCGACATAGAAGAGGAGTTCGATCTCTATTCGCTTCCCCGCCCCGCCGAGAGCAGACACGAGTAAATTTTTTGTCGCTCCGACGGATATCCGTTGAAAAAATTCATTAAAAAATTTATAAATTGACCGTCCGTCCGTTTGCAATCGGCGGGCGGTTGTTCTATAATAAAGTCCGCTATGAAGACTAAAGAGAGAATGGATTTAACGCGCGGCAACGTCTGGACGACAATGCTTTTATACGCCCTGCCCCTGTTCGGCAGCGCAATGGTTCAGCAGGCATATTCTATGGTGGACCTGTTGATTGTGGGCAACTTTGCGGCAAATTCCAACCTTGCGGTAAACGCGGTGGGCAACGCCGCAACGGTGGTGAATATTCTTCTGGCATTTTCGTTCGGCGCAAACGGCGGGTGTTCGGTAATAATCGCCAAGTATTTCGGCGTAAAAAACTTTAAAAAGGTAAAGGAAACTCTCAACACCTCGATTATAACCTTTTCGGCAATGTGCGCGGCGGTTATGATTGCGGGCTTCAGTCTGGCAAACGTATCGCTGATAGCTTTAAGCGTGCACGAATCTTATTTTTCCGACTGCCTTACATATCTCTACATCTACACGGGCTCACTTCCGTTCGTGTTTCTCTACAACGTCGGTTGCGGCGTATGCTCGGCAATGGGCGACAGCAAGACGCCATTTTTATTCCTCGTATTGTCCTCGGTGCTCAATATCGCGCTGGACGCACTGTTCGTGTGCGTGTTGCATTGGGACGTAGCGGGCGCCGCCTGGGCGACGTTTATATCTCAGGCAATCTCCGCCGTGCTTACAACCTTCGTGCTTGCAAAAAGGTTAAAGGCAATAAGGTGCGAAGAAAAATCCGCGCGCTTCAACGGCGCAATCTGTAAGGATCTGTTCTGCGTTTCCGTGCCCATAATTTTGCAAAACTCCTTCGTTTCGGTGGGGTGCTTCTTCATCAGTAAAAAGATAAACGACATAAGCATCGACGCGACCACGGGCTTTACCGCGGCGTTCAAACTCGTATGTATGGCAAACGTGGGCGTGGGACAAATGACCAACGGGCTGGCAAATTTCTGTTCGCAGAACAAGGCGGCGCAAAAATATACGCGCATAAAGCAGGGATATATCGCGTTGCTCGTCTATGCGCTCGTAACCAATCTGATATTTATGATTCCGTTCATCTTCGCTCCGGAATTCTGTACGCGCCTGTTTGTCGAGCAGGAAAAGCTGACCGCAGAAGCGCTGGCGTGCTCGGTTCAGTTCCTTATAATAGTCTCGTCCTTCCTGCCCGTGGTGTGCGTAAAAATCGTTTCGGACGGCGTGGTGCGCGGCTGCGGCGGAAATCTGGGATTTATGATTTCCACCTTTGTGGACCTTATTCTGCGCGTCGCGCTGGTATACGTTCTGGTCGATCCTATGGGCTTTGCGGGCGTGTGCTGGGCGTGGGCTTTCGGCTGGTCGGTAAGTATGTTCATAGCCGTCGGCTTTTACCTTGCAATACCCTGTCTGCGCGGCGTAAAATACTTCCCCAAGAAAAATTCAGAAAACGCTTGATTTTTTTCAGCGCATATGATAATATAGGTATAATTAAATCAAAAGCTGTGATGCGGAGCAGTAAAAGTTTTTTTCCGGTTCAGAGATTTGCCGTCCGGTGCAAGGCAAACGAAGAGGAACTTCGAACTCGCCGCGGAGCTGACCGCCTGAAAGTTTCAGTAGGGCGGTACGGTATTCCCGCCGTATAAAGGGCAGGATGTGAAGGCATCTTAAAGGCGGCAATCTTGCCGTAAAGAAGAGTGGTACCACGCGGCGCGGCGTCTCTTTAAGAGATTCCGCGCCGCTTAGCGTTTAAGCAAGCAAAAAGGTAAACAACTATGAAAAATTTCGACAAGTACAAAAAGCAGTATTTTTTGCCCAAGGTCCGCTGTATGGACTGGGCTGAAAAGGACGCGCCCGATAAGGCGCCCGTATGGTGTTCGGTAGATTTGCGCGACGGCAATCAGAGCCTCATCGAGCCTATGTCGCTTTCCACCAAGGTCGAGTTCTTCAAGTTTTTGGTAGAGCTCGGATTCAAGGAGATAGAGGTCGGCTTTCCCGCCGCGTCCGATACCGAATACGAGTTTTTGCGCAAGCTCATCGACGAAAAACTCATTCCCGACGACGTCACCGTTCAGGTGCTCACGCAGGCGCGCGAGCATATAATTAAAAAGACCTTCGAGGCGGTAAAGGGCGCAAAGAACGTAATAGTCCACGTGTACAATTCCACCTCGGTCGCTCAGCGCGAGCAGGTGTTTAAAAAGGATAAAGACCAGATTAAAAAAATCGCCGTAGACGGCGCAACGCTGCTTAAAAAGCTGGCGGAAGAGGAGGGCGCGCCCTACCGCTTCGAATATTCCCCCGAATCGTTCACGGGCACAGAGCCGGAGTACGCTTTGGAGGTTGTAAACGCCGTTCTGGACGTCTGGCAGCCTACCGCCGACAGAAAGGCGATAATAAATTTGCCCGCCACGGTTGAAAACGCGCTTCCGCACGTATATGCACAGCAGGTGGAGTTTATCCATAAAAATATTAAGTACCGCGAAAACGTGGTCATCTCTCTGCACCCCCACAACGACCGCGGCTGCGGCGTCGCAGCGGCGGAAGCGGGACTTCTTGCGGGCGCGGACAGAATAGAGGGTACGCTCTTCGGCAACGGCGAGCGCACGGGCAACGCGGATATAATAACCATTGCAATGAATATGTTCTCTCAGGGCGTAGACCCCGAGCTGGACTTTTCGGATATGCCCGAAGTTGTTTCAAAGTACAAGGAATATACCTGTATGCCCGTAAGTCCCCGTCAGCCTTACGCGGGCGAGCTGGTGTTCGCCGCGTTCTCCGGTTCGCATCAGGACGCCATCGCAAAGGGTATGGAGTTCAGAAAGGTCAACGGCAAAAAGATATGGGACGTTCCCTATCTTCCCATCGACCCCAAGGACGTGGGCAGAGCGTACGATTCGGACGTTATACGCATAAATTCCCAGTCTGGCAAGGGCGGCGTAGGCTACGTAATGCAGACTACCTACGGCATAAATATGCCTGCGGCCATGAAGGAAAGTTTCGGCTACTTTGTAAAGGGCGTATCCGACAGGGCGCATAAGGAGCTGGGTTACGACGAAATTTACAAGCTGTTTATAAAAAACTTTGTGGAAAACAGACAGCTTTTCGACATTCCCGAATGTCACTTCAAGCAGACAAAAGAGGGAATAGAGGCTACGGTTACCATTCTCAACGGAGGCGAAAAGACGGTAACGGTCGCAAGCGGCAACGGTAGATTGGACGCGGTCTCCAACGCGGTCAAAAAGGCTTGGGGCATAAAATATACGCTTACGGGCTACGAACAGCACGCGCTTACGGACAGTTCCAGCTCTAAGGCTATATCCTACGTCGGCGCGGAGTACAACGGCAAGACCTATTGGGGCGCGGGCGTGGACGACGACATTATTAAGTCGTCCTACAAGGCGTTAATTTCCGCCGTCAACAACCTGCTTTCCCGCTGAGCGGCGCAAGTTTTTGCGGCGCGTCAATACGTTTGACACGGCGGAAAATAGGTGATATAATAGCAAAAAATCTAAAGAGGTATTAAAAGTGGCACACGGCGCACTTTTCGAAATTTTCGGACACGGCGTTTACGCATACGGAATATGTATGGCGGTCGGCATAATCGCCTGCTTTGCGTTCCTTATGTTTGCGTTCAGATATCGCAATCTCAACGAGGAAGCGGTGGATAAAGTCCTGTTCATAGGCATCTTTGCAACCGCGTTCGGCATATTTATGGCGATGGTTTTTCAGTCGCTGTACAACTATATCAACAATCCTGCCGCAGGCTTCAAGCTGGATACGTCAATGACCTTCCAGGGCGGTCTTATCGGCGGCGTTTCCAGCTTTTTAATCGTCTGGAACCTGTACGTGTTCGTCATCGCGCCCAGAACCAAGATTAAACTCTTACAGAACAATATGAACGCAGGGCTAACCGACGCTCTGCCCGCCATTCCCATAGGCATAACCATAGCGCACGCATTCGGAAGGCTCGGCTGCTTCTTCGCGGGCTGTTGCCACGGCGCGGAGACCGACGCGTGGTACGGCATCGAAATGTACGCAACCAGCCTCGGCAGAGTCGCAAAAGTCGTTCCCACGCAGCTGTTCGAGTGCATATTCCTCGTATTGCTAACGGCTATTATGGCTGTTTTGTACTTCAAGTTCCGCTTCAACTGCAATTTCGGCGTGTATGCAATCGCTTACGGCGTATGGAGATTTTTAATCGAGTTCGTGCGCGACGACTACCGCGGAACCTTCGTAGGCGGAATTACGCCCTCGCAGTTCTGGTCAATCGTAATGGTGGTATTGGGCTTAGCGTACTTCTTTGCCTACAAGTATTTGTTCACAAAGTTTATGAAGCACCCCGAGCTTCAGCCTTCGGTCTATAAAAAGGAGGAGGCTCCGTCCGCGCAGGAGCAGAACTGAGCGTTAAGCATATTGATATTCAATTATTTCCCCGACTTTACCGTTGGGGAATTTTTTTACGCAAAAAGCGACAAACTTATGTTAGCTGCGGCAGATACGCCGCTCTAAGGAGAATTATGAAAGCAACAGGAATTGTAAGAAGAATAGACGAGCTCGGCAGGGTGGTTATTCCAAAGGAGATACGCTCCACGCTTCGCTTAAAATCAGGCGACCCCCTGGAAATTTTTACCGAGCGGGACGAGCTTATGCTCAAAAAATACTCGCCCATAGCCTCTCTGGGCAAATTTTCCGAAGGCACGGCAAAGAGCCTTAGCGACCTTTCGGGTCATCTTGCCATAGTGTGCGACACGGACGAAGTACTTTGCGCTTCGGGCAGCGGCAAGCGCGAAGTGACCGGCAAGACCGTTTCAAAGGGGCTGGATAAAATCATGCAGGAGAGGAAGAGCTACGTTGCCAACCTTTCGGAGGGCGGCGACATCGTGCCCATAATCGAGGGCGAGCAGACTGCGGTAACCGCGCAGGTCATAGTTCCCATAGTGTCCAACGGCGACTGCCTGGGCGCGGTTGCGTTGGTTTCAAGCGAAGAGGGCGCAAAGATGGAGGCGGGCGCATGCAAACTTGCCCAGCTTTCTGCAACCATACTTGCAAACCAGTTTGAATGAAGAGTCAAAGCTATTTAAAGGGCGCCCTGATTATTTCGGCGGGCGGCTTTATTTCAAAACTTTTAGGCGCGGTCTACCGCATACCGCTCATCGCCTTTCTCGGCGGCGAGGGAATGGGGATATATCAGATGGTCTATCCCCTGTACTGCATACTTTTAACCGTGTCCGCAAGCGGAATACCTACGGGCATTGCGCGCGTAATCTCTTCGGGCGGCGGAAACGGCACGGTAAAATCGGCTTTCGGGCTTTATTCCCTGGTGGGGTTAATCGGCTCGCTCATTATGTTTGCGCTGAGCGCGCCACTGGCGGCGGTTCAGGGCGAACCTGCCGTGGCGCTGTGCTGTAAACTTCTTTCCCCGTCGGTGTTCTTCGTTTCGGTGCTGTCGGTAGTCCGCGGATACTTTCAGGGCAAGGGCAATATGTACCCGACAGCCGTAACCGAGGTGTGCGAGCAGGCAATCAAAGTCGGCTTCGGCGTCGTGCTCGCCTACATCTTCCGCGCCGACGTCTCAAAGGCGGTAGCGGCGGCGGTGTTTGCGGTAACCGTTTCGGAAGCTCTTTCCGCCTGCCTTGCGCTCAGCTTGTACGCGGGAGGGGGCGGAGTAAGAAAGCCGTTGTATGCCGAGGGCTATTCAGGCTTTGCAAATATACTTAAATACACCGTTCCGCTCACCTTTACGGCAATAGCTCTGCCGTTCAGTCAGCTAGCCGAAAGCATACTCGTAGTGGGCATACTCCGCGGCGTAACCGACAATGCCACCGCGCTGTGGGGCGTCTTTTCGGGCTGTGCGGTTACGCTTGTCAATCTCCCCGTATCGGTAACCTACGGGCTGGCGGCGGCAAGCGTGCCAAAAATTTCCCCCCTTGCCGAAAGCGGAAACATTGCGGCAGCCAAAAAGGAGACCAAAAAAGCCCTTCTTTTAACCTTTCTCATTTCCCTGCCCTTTGCGGTCGCGCTGTTCTTTTTTGCGCCGCTTGCCGCCGATATTTTCTTCCGCTCGCTCAAAGGCGGCGAAAGGCAGCTTTTGATAACTTTAGTGCGCATAACTTCCGTAAACGCGGTCACGCTATCGCTCGTGCAGACCTCTTCCGCCTGTCTTACCTCGCTCGGAAAGCCGCTGTACGGCACTGCGACGCAGTGGATAAGCTCGGCGGCGCGCGTCGCGCTCTCGGCAGTGCTGGTCAGGTTCACTCAGCTATCGGTTTCAGGCGCTGCAATTTCGGCAAATTGTTGTTATTTGGTTGCGGTTTTACTCAATTTCTGCTATATTGGTAGGGTAAATAAAGGGAGTAAGACAAATGATAACCTTAATAGGTCTTGGAGTAAAACAAAACGATTTAAGCCTGTCGGCTAAGCTCGCGCTGGATAGCGCAGTAAAAATTATGGCGCGCACGGCTTCGGGCGAGGCTTACAAGAGCCTTGCGGACTACGACGTTGAGTATCTCGACGGCGTATTTATGCGCTCGCGCAACTTCGATACGCTGAATAAAAATCTTGCGGAAGAGGTAATCAAGGCTTCTAAATCGGGCGACGTAATCTACTGCGTCGACGGCGCGGTGTCCGAGGACGAGGCGTGCAAGCTAATATTAAAAAAGCGGAAGGACGTTTCGGTTATCGAGGGCGTTTCCAAAATATCCGCAATCAAAAACGCAGCTCGTATGCGCGCTTCGGCGGTCTGCGCACTGTCTGCGTACGATATAGATAAATTGAAGAGCTGTTCCGCCGCAGTCGTTTACGATATCGACGACTTTTACGCGAGTACGAAAGTTAAGGAAATTCTTTCCAACCTGTTCGGCGAGGAAACCTACTGCACGTTCGTGCGCGGCGACAGTGCTGAAAGGATTAAAATTTACCAGATAGACCGTCAGGGTAAGTACGGCGCAGACTGCGCCGTCGCCGTGGAGGAGGACGAGTTCTTAAAGAAAGACAGGTACGATTTTGCCGACCTGGAACAGCTGATACGCACGCTCCGCGCGCCGGGCGGCTGTCCGTGGGACAGGGTGCAGACCAACGAGAGCATACGTCAGAATATGATTGAAGAGGCGTACGAGCTTGTGGACGCAATCAACCGAAGCGACGACGACGGCATAGAGGAGGAGTGCGGCGACGTGCTGTTGCAGGCGGCGTTCCATGCCGTTTTAAAGGAGGAACAGGGCGCGTTCAACGGCGCCGACGCCATAACCCGCGTGGTAAAAAAGCTGATTTTCCGCCATTCCCACATCTTCGGCAAGGACAAGGCAAACGACGAAAACTCTGCCCTTAACGTATGGGAAAAGAACAAGGCGGAAGAAAAGAACCAGACAACATTCGGCGAAAAGGTAATGGCGGTTCCCGCAAACTTTCCCGCGTGTATGCGCGCTCAGAAGGTGGGCAAGCGCGCCGCAAAGTCGGGTATGGATTTTCTGTCCTCGGTTTCCGCTTCGGAAAAGCTGGAAGAGGAGGTGCGCGAGTTGTTGAACGCGCTTGTTTCCGACGACAAGGACGCGGTATTTGAAGAGGCGGGCGACGTGCTGTTTGCCGCCGTAAACACCTGCCGCCTTGCAGGGGTGGACTGCGAGCAGGCGCTGTCCTCCGCAACGGATAAATTCGTCAAGCGCTTCGTCGAGTGCGAAAGGCAGATTATCGCCGACGGCAAGGACATAACCACGCTCGACGGCTTAGAGCTCGATTGGTATTGGTTGAAGGCTAAAAATGCGCTTAAAGACAATTAAAATTTCCAACCTGACAACTGAAAACAACGTGTTTCTGGCGCCGCTTGCGGGCTACACCAACGCGGTTTTTCGTGATATGTGCTTCAGACTGGGCGCAGGGCTTACTTTTACCGAAATGGTCAGCGCAAAGGGGCTGTATTATAAGAGCGAGAACACGCGCGAGCTGTTAAAGATTCTGCCCGAATACGGCGGGATAAACGCCGTGCAGATTTTCGGCTGCGACCCGTACTTTATGCGCTCCGCCGCCGAAAGCGAGCATCTTTCCCCCTTTCAGCTAATAGATATCAATATGGGCTGCCCCGTTCCCAAAATCTATAAAAACGGCGAGGGCAGCGCGCTTATGGGAAATATTCCGCTGGCGCAGAAAATCGTATCCGAGGTAAAAAAGAGCGGCAAGGCGGTTTCGGTAAAGTTCCGAACGGGGCTTGACGGAAAGAATCTTATCACCCGCGACTTTGCCGTCGCAATGGAGCAGGCGGGCGCGGATATGATTACCATTCACGGCAGAACGCGCGACAAAATCTATTCTGGCGAAGTCGACTACGACCAGATTGCCGGCGCAAAATCTGCGGTTAAAATACCCGTAATCGCCAACGGCGGCGTATTTTCAAAAGAGGACGCCGAAAAACTTTCAGACAGAACGGGCGCGGACGGCATAGCCTTGGCGCGCGGTGCAATGTATAATCCCTTCCTGTTTGCCGAAATTACGGGACGGGAAGCTCCCGATAAAAAGTCGGTAGTTCAAAGACAGCTGGATTTAACCTTTGAACACTTCGACGAGCGCTTCGCAACGGTGTTTATGCGCAAAATGATTGCCTTTTACATAAAGGGAACGCCCAACGCCACGGCAACCAAGCTAAAACTTTTCAAGGCGGAAAGTAAAGAGCAAATTTGCGAAATTTTGCAGGAATGTGCAATTTAATATTATTATTTGGTGCGGGCGGCAAAGTAATTTGCCGCCCGCAGTATTTTTAAGGGTGAGCAAATATAATTCGACCTAAATTTACAAATAGCGCTCTAATTTCGTATTTTTCGATTGCCATACGCCGCTATAATTGCAACTGTTATGACGGTGTACGTAGAGCTTTCGCTCGCAGAAAATTTCTGTACGGATTTCTGCCTTCTGTTTGCCGCTAAGGCGGTAACCAAAAACCCCGCTGGTTATTTCCGCATTGCGGTAGCCGCGGCTGTCGGCGCGTGCTTTGCGGTTGTATTTCCGCTCGTTCCCGTAAACGCAGCGCTCGCGCAGGTTATAAAGGTTGCGTTCGGCGCGGCGCTGTGTGCGGTTGCGGGCAAGTTCCGTCGGGTAAGCGGCTATTTAAAGTTCGCGGCGGCGTTCTTTGCGTTTACGTTTGCGTCGGGCGGCGCTCTCATTGCAATTTTTTCGCTCGCGGATATAAAATATGCGCAGGGCGGCGGCTTTGTAATTTCATCCGTGCCCGTGGGCATACCTATATTCTGTCTGCTGGCTCTTTCGCTGGGAGTTAGGGCGATAGTCTCGAAGTTCGCGTCCTGCCGCTCTAAAATCAGCGTTATCTGCCGCATATCCGTAGGTCAATCGTGCGTAAGCGCGCCTGCGTTCTTCGACAGCGGCAACCGTGTGTTCTACTGCGGCTCGCCCGTAAGCGTCGTGCCCGCAAGCGTTGCGAAAAAACTTATCGACGTAACCCGAATAAAAACCTTTACCGAGATACATACTGTTGCAGGCAGTAAAAAAATAGCGGTGTTCACCGCAGATAAAATAGAGATAGACGACGGAAAACAAGTTAAAACTTTCAAGGGCGTGAAGCTGGGCGTTTCGCCCAACGCAATCAGCCGCGCTGTGCTTCACCCCGACCTTGCGGAGGCAATCTGATGTTAAAAAAAATCAAACAGCTTATTTTATCGCTGTTCGGCGTCAACACTCTCGACTATATCTGCGGTACCGAGGCTTTGCCCTTGCCGCTCTCTTCTGAAGAGGAGCGCGACGCTATCCTGATGTTGGAGGGGGGAGACGAAAAGGCTAAAGAAGAGCTGGTCGAGCACAATCTTCGCCTGGTTGTGTATATAGCCAAAAAGTTCGAAGGCTCGGGCGTGGACGGCGACGACCTGGTTTCGGTTGGAACCATAGGGCTCATCAAGGCAATAAACTCCTTCAGGTCGGAAAAAAATATAAAGCTCGCGACCTATGCTTCCCGCTGTATCGAAAACGAAATTTTAATGTACCTGCGGCGCATGTCGCGCCAGAAGCAGGAAGTCAGCTTCGACGAGCCGTTAAATACCGATTGGGAAGGCAACGAACTTTTGCTGTCCGACGTAATGGGCACCGACGCGGACGCAGTCTTTTCGGATATAGAGGGCGGCGTCGAACGCGAACTGTTAAAGGCTTCCCTTTCCCGCCTGTCCCCTCGCGAACAGAAGATTATGCGTATGCGCTTCGGACTGGACGGAGGCGATGAGATGACCCAAAAGGACGTTGCAGACAGTCTGGGCATCTCCCAAAGCTACATATCCCGCCTTGAAAAGAAGATTATAAATAAGCTCAAAAAGGATATATCTCGCCAGATTTAACCCGCATTTTATCCTCGGAGTTTAGCATTGCCCCCAACATATAGCCCTGTTAACTTCATTCCGACCGCTGATAATTTACATAAGAGGAGGTCGTATGTTACAAAAAGTGGTTATTTGCGGCGTAGATACTTCGGGTCTGCCCAAGCTGTCCGAAAAGGAGCAGGAAGAACTTATGATAAAGCTGAAAGGCGGAAACGCCCAGGCAAGGGAAAAGTTTATCGTGGGCAATATGCGGCTGGTATTGTCGCTTGTGCGCAGGTTCTGGGCAAAAAAGGCTAATGCAGACGACGTATTTCAGGCGGGCTGCGTGGGGCTTATAAAGGCAATCGACAACTTCGATTTATCCGTAGGCGTCAAGTTTTCCACCTATGCCGTACCGATGATTTTAGGTGAAATCAAAAGGTATCTGCGCGACGGAAATTCGCTCCGCGTCTCGCGTTCGATAAGGGATACTGCCTATCAGATACTAAAAGTGCGCGAAAAACTTGAGGTTACGGACGAGAACGTAACCTACGATAAAATAGCAAAGGAAATGAACATCGCCGTGTCGGAGGTGGCGTACGCTCTCGACGCCATATCCGACCCCGTATCTCTCTATGACCCCGTCTACAACAAGGCGGGGGACGAGCTGCTTTTAGTCGACCAGATTTTCGACGAGAAGAACAACGACGAGGCGTGGACTGAAAAGGCGGCGCTGTACGAGGCGATATCCAAACTTGAACAGAGGGAGAAGAATATTCTGTTTTTAAGGTACTTCGAGGGCAAGACCCAGACCGAAATTTCCTCCGAAGTGGGCATATCCCAGGCGCAGGTTTCCCGCCTTGAAAAGTCTGCGTTAAAGCAAATCCGCGCCAATATCGGCTGAATAATTTAATTCCTCAAAAAACAGTTTTCCCGCGCCGCGCTATCTTTCGGCGCGGTTTTTTACGTCGTGCGTAGTTCGCGCGCGTTTCTCTTTGGGCTTTGCGCCTTTAACATACGGAAATTTTACAAAATTCAGCGTAAAAAATTTATCTTTACTATTGACATTCAATGGCAACGGTGATATCGTACTGTATAATATTTACGGGGGGATAATTTTTTATGGATAAAAGTTCGTCAGGTCAGGTCCTTACAGTAATAATTTCCTGGCTATTTCTGCTCTATTTTGTAATTCTTTTCGCCGAGCGAGCGCAAAGCCTTATCCGTTGCTGTATGGGCGGCATAAAGCCGCTCTATGAAACCGCGTTCGACGGCTACGTAAACACGTTGACTGCGCTGTCGCTTGTAGCAACTTTGGTTATGTTGACAGGCTTCAACGGTAACTTCTGGCGCTCTCTGTTCAATTCAGATGTCGCGCCCGATTACACGCTGCTTTCGGTAACTTCGGGCGTGCTTCTTTTGTCGGGTATGGTTCACACCGAGCACACAATCGCGCCCGTACAGTTCGTATCGTACGGAATGTTGATTGTCGCTATGGTTCTGCGCACGGTCATAACTTCCGCCGCAGCGGAGCATCCGTTTAAATATTGGTTTTCGCTTGCGTATCTTGTAGCTTTTGCAATGGCTGTGCCCGTAATGTATAGAACGCAAATAGCAAACGCTACGGCGTTCCATATAATCGAAGCGGCAACTGCGGTTGTGCTTGTTGCGGCGTTCACGTTTATGACTCAGCGCGTTTTCGTCGGTAAGGGCGAAAATCTTCTGTATTGGATACCGTTTATCATCGTTGCCGTTGCCGATACGGTCATACTATGGATGCGCTGGCAGGAAGAAGTTAACGTATTTGTGCTGATTTTCATAATTTTAACGGCAATTCTTTTCGTCGTCGGAAAGATATTGTTTCATTTTTCCAAATAAAATTCCGTTTGACGTTGTTTAATACGGTTTATATATTAATTAACTATAAGTCTGTCGGATTTCGGTTCGGCTAAGGAGGTAACTATGAAGTACGTATGCGACGTGTGCGGCTACGTTTACGACGAAGAACTCGGCGACGAGGAAAACGGTATAGCGCCCGGTACTAAATGGGAAGACGTACCCGAAGATTTCGCTTGCCCTCTCTGCGGCGTAGGTAAAGACGAATTTTCGGTGCAGGAATAAATAAGATGTGAGAAATCGGGGCGTTTGCCCCGATTTTTTTGTGCGCAGCTTTTCCTTATTTGCGCTGTAGGCGCGCCGCTTTTCTAAAACGGTTTAATCTGAATTTTTTTGCGTTTTACAAATTTTTTACTTTTTACCTCTTTTTATTCCTGAAAGATTATGTTATAATTAATCGGAAAATAACTGTTAGTCCGGACTGTCGGACTGAAGGGGCTTTATGAGAATAGGAATATTGACAAGCGGCGGAGACTGCTCGGGGCTAAACGCGGTGATAAGGGCGGTAGGACTCTCTGCGTTTGCGAATATCAAAGATTTAAAGTTAATCGGCATACCCGAAGGCTACGGCGGACTTATCCGCGGCGAAAGTTTTGCTCTGCGCGCGGAGGACGTAAAGAACATACTTGGACTTGGCGGAACCGTGCTCGGCTCCTCCCGTCAGCCCTTCAAGCAGATGGAAATAAGGGAGGACGACGGCACTACCCGCCTGGAAAAGATGGTCAAAAACTACCGCAAGATGAATCTTGACTGTTTAATCTGCCTTGGCGGCGCGGGCACTCACAAAAACGCCGCACTGTTGAAGCGCGAGGGCTGCAACGTGATAGGCGTTCCCAAGACCATAGATAACGACATATACGGCACCGACGTAACCTTCGGTTTTCAGACTGCGGTGGAGGTTGCAACCGACTGTATGGACAGAATACGCACCACAGCCGAAAGCCATTCGCGCGTGATGCTGGTAGAAATTATGGGCAATAAGGCGGGCTGGCTTACCCTTCACAGCGGCATCGCTTCGGGCGCGGACGCGATTCTCATTCCTGAAATTCCCTTTTCCGAGGACGAGCTCTGCGAATTCGTTGCAAAAAAGAAGAAGGACGGAGCCCGCAGCGTTCTTGTTGCCGTTGCCGAGGGCGCAAGCATTAAGGCGGAGGCGGGCTTGAAGAAAAAGCACCGTTCGTTCGTCCGCACCGAACGCGGAGAAACCACTATAACCCCGCGCCTCGCCGAATATATCGAGGAAAAGACGGGCTACGCTACGCGCGCGTCGGTTTTGGGCTACGTCCAGAGGGGTGGCGCGCCCTGCGCATACGACAGGCTGTTGTGTACCCGCCTGGGCGAGGGCGCGGCAGACCTTGCCGCGGAGGGCAGGTTCGGCGTAACGCTTGCCGTCAAGGGCAACAGAATAGTCGTGAACGACCTTGACGATATAGCCGGAAAATACAAGTACGTGACGCGCGGCGACCGTATGGTTAAATGTGCCGAAGAAATAGGGATATTCATCGGTAAATAGTCATATTCACATCGGAAAAACCTTATAATATGAGAGGGATAAAGTATGTCGGAAGATAAGGATAAGGCAAAAAAGAGATTTATAAGGGACGTATATATCAATCGCGAATACAGCTGGTTGCTGTTCAATAAGCGCGTGTTGGACCAGTCGCGCGACGAGGTCAATCCCGTATTGGAGCGCGGTAAATTCCTGTCCATTTTCTGCTCCAACCTAGACGAGTTTTTTATGGTGAGAGTGGGGAGCCTGTTTAACGAGGCGGCTTCCGACCCCGACGGGAAGGACAATAAGACGGGGCTCACTGCCGAAAAGCAGCTTGACGGAATCTGTCAGGTGGTCAAAAAGCAGTACGTTGAACGCGCCGCGGCGTATTCTTCTCTCGTAAAGTCGCTCGATATGTTCGGCGTCAGGATTCTTCGCGCTTCGCAGCTCTCCGACAGACAGCTTAAGGAATGCGAAATTCTCTTCAAAAACAGCGTTCTGCCTCTTCTTTCGCTTATGGTCCTGGACGCAAAGCACCCTATGATGCAGTTTGAAAACAAGCGCAACTATATGCTGTACGACTTGGTTAAGGGCGACAGGCGTATGATAGGCGTCATGACGTTCAACGACAGTCTGAACAAGGTCTTTCGCATAGGTTCGGGCGAAAAGATTAAGCTCATTCCCCTCGAAGAGCTTGTCCGCGCCTTTGGGCATACCGCGTTTACTGGCTACGACGTGAAGAACAGTATGCTTATGCGCGTCACGCGCAACGCCGACTTCGATACTTACATAGACGACTCCGACGTTGAACGCGACTTTTCGGATATAATGAAAAAGAAGGTTCAGTCGCGCGCACGAATGGATATAGTCCGCCTTGAAGTGGACAACGACAAATCCAAGCTCAAGGATTTCGTCCTGAAGCTCATAAAATTAGATGAAAAATTCTGCTTTACCGATAAGCGGTTATTCGACTACAAATTCCTGTTTTCGATTGGAAAATTCCTTGCACCCAAGGCGGAGGAACAGCTTAAATACAAGCCCTTCAGGGGCGCTGTTTCGGAAGTGTTGGTCAACTCGCCTTCGCTCATAGATACCGTGCTCGAGCGCGACGTTTTCCTGTCCTACCCGTACGACTCCATGTCGCCGCTCGTCGACCTTCTGGAGCAGTGCGCCTATGATAAGCGCGTAAGCTCGATAGCAATAACCATTTATCGGCTGGCTCACCATTCAAAAATAGCCGATATTCTCTGTCGCGCCAGCGAAAACGGCAAGCAGGTAACCGTGGTTATAGAGCTGTGCGCGCGCTTCGACGAGGAAAACAATATGTACTTTGCCGAAAAACTGCGCGAGGCTGGCTGTACCATAATCTACGGTATGGAAAACTACAAGGTGCATTCCAAGATAATTTCGGTTGTGATGCAGAGCGAAGGCGGCATAAGGTACATAACTCACCTGGGCACGGGCAACTACAACGAGTCCACAAGCAAGCAGTATACCGACCTTAATATCATCACCGCCGATCGCAAGATAGGCGAGGACGCGGTGGCGTTCTTCCGCAATATTGCAATCTGCAACACGGAGTATAGGTATAACAGGCTGCTTGTCGCGCCCGAAACCTTAAAGAGCGGGCTTATTTCCTATATCGACCGCGAAATACAACGCGCAAAGTCCGGCGGCGAAGGCTACGTACTAGCAAAGATGAACAGCCTTACCGACAGGGCGATAATAGATAAATTCAAGGAGGCGAGTCGGGCGGGCGTAAAGGTGGATTTGATTATCCGCGGCATATGCTGTATTTTGCCCGAGGTTCCGCAAAAGACCGAAAATATAAGGGTTATAAGCGTCGTGGGAAGATTTCTGGAGCATTCGCGCGTGTACTCCTTCGGTAAAGGCGGCGACAGGGCGACCTTTATTTCCTCCGCCGACCTTATGACAAGGAACGTGGATAAGCGCGTGGAAATAGCGACCCCCGTGCTGGATAAAAATATCGAAAAGAAAATTTTAAAAATTCTCGAGGTAATGCTCTCGGATAACGTGCGGGCGCGCAGACTGTGCGCAGACGGTAAGTACCGCGCGGTGGCGGGAGATATGCCCATAGACTGTCAGGACTGGCTTTTGAATAATCAGTTATAAAAATTTGATTTATCCGTTGCCGCGGCGCACAAATAGCGCCGCGGCAAATTTTATGCAAAAATAAATGTATATACATAAAACGGGATTGACATTGGCTTTAGCTTATGATAATATTTCTACGTATACAGAGAGAATTATTTGCGCGTAAGGCGCACAGACGGACAAGTTAATACCGCCTGCCAAAGAAAAAATCAAAGAGGGAATATAAATATTTTAAAATGGGTTATCTGCAGATAGTAAACGTTGTCTTTAACGTCTTGTCGGTTATTCTGTCGCTTATGGTGTTGCATTTTGCAATTTTCTTTATTGTGGGCGCGTTTAAAAAGAAAAAGTTTCCCAAGGCTGAAAAGCAACTCAAATACGGCATTATCATTCCGGCAAGAAACGAAGAACTGGTCGTAGGCAACCTGATAAAGAGCGTTTATTTGAACAAGTACCCGCAGGACAAACTTCAGGTATTCGTAATTGCCCACAACTGTACCGATAACACGGCGGAGATCGCCCGTCGGCTGGGCGCGACCGTCTACGAGTATAACAATCCCGAAGAGCGCACTATGGGCTATGCGTTCCGCTATCTGTTCGACAGGATAAGGGAAGATTTCGGCGTGGAAAACTACGACGGCTTTTTCCTTTTCAATGCAGACAACGTGCTGGACGAGTGCTATTTCGAAAAGATGAACGATGCGTTTGTCGCAAACGACTGCAAGAGCGTGGTAACCTCATTCCGCAACTCGAAAAATTTCGGGCAGAATCTCATATCCGCGCTTTACGGCATATACTTTATGCAGGGTTGCAGGTACGAAGCCCGCGGAAGAACGGTCGTCGGCTGCTCTACAAGAGTGCAGGGCACGGGCTACGTAATAAGCTCTGAAATAGTAAAGGACGGCTGGCCGTACGTTACGCTTACCGAGGACTGGGAGTTTTCCGCCGACCAGATTTTAGGCGGCAATAAAATAGTCTATTGCGACGAAGCCGTGTTCTACGACGAACAGCCTACGGACGTAAAGATTATGCTCCGTCAACGCTTAAGGTGGGCAAAGGGACATCTTTTAGTCTGCCTTACGCGGCTTAAAGATTTAATTAAGGGTATATTTTTGCCCAAGAGCAAGGGCGGAGCGAAGCACAAGATGTCCACGTACGATATCTCCGTAAACGTTCTGCCCATATGTACTATAGGAGCAGTACTCTTTGCGCTTCAGCTTATCTGCATTTCGCTGGCGCCGCTTTTCGGATACGACGCGGCGATTATCTGGTCGGAATGGGCGATAAACCTTGCCAGAAGCGCCGCTACGTACTATGCAAGTACGTTCCTGACGGGAGTGTTGTTGGTCTTTCTTGAAAGAAAGCGTATCCCCAAAGTTAAACCCGCGTTGATGGTTGCATCGCTGCTGGTATGGCCTTTATTTTTATTCCTTTCCGTTCCTATCGAGCTTGTGTGTCTGTTTAAGCGCAATCTGGACTGGAAAACCATACCCCACAAAAACACTACCACGTTTGAACAGGTAAATAATATTTCTGAAAGTTGATAGAAATACATAAAATTAAATCAGAACAGTTCCCTGCCGCTCAAAATTGCGGCGGGGAATATTTTTTTAGGCTTAACAATTCTTATCATAATTTTCTATTCAAAACGCCTTTTTGTTGCGCTTAAGGTTTATCGCGCGCGACGTTTGTCAAAAATATATATCGTGTATGTCAAATTAGTCAGGTTTATCACGAAAACACTACTTTTACGGTTAAATAAAAAATGTGTGCGTTAAAGGTTTACTTTTTAAGCGTCGGCGTGATATAATATATAGCGTAACGGAGGTATAAGAGTATGATTTTAGCCGACTGGATAGCCGTTGGCATTGTTGCCGCAGCTATAGTTTTAGGGCTTGCCGCAGGATTCTCGGGCGGCTTAAGATTTTTCACGAGCGGCGTTTTCGGAGTTATTATTTCGTTAGTCGTATGCTATTTCATCAGCGGAATAGTTATGCAGTGGACTTTCGTCACCGATCTTATGGCAAAAATCACGGGCTGGATTTCGGTGGGAAGCGATTCGTTAAAACTTCAGATAGCAACCATAGTGCTCTACGTTTTAATGTTTATCGTCGTACAGATTTGCCGTATAATCGTCGTAAAAATTCTCACGGGAATAGCGGAAATTAACAACGGCG
>JBJEUZ010000024.1:0-20264 GCA_051884095.1 Candidatus Coproplasma sp. | reverse complement strand
CAACAAAAAGGCATAGACGCTATGGTCGGACTCTCCTTTCAACCGACAAGCGGTAACCTATATTTGTACCGAACCACGGAATCTATGCCATTATATCACCCGGAAAGACACGGGGCAACCTTTGAAAAAGTTTTCCCCGCACCCTTTCCAAACAACATAACCAATGTAATGTTGCTGACCCGTAGAACGGTCAAATCCAAACAACATTATTATACGAGAAATTATATGACTTGGTTTAACAAACAGAGCCGTCTTGTACAGTTATTGTTACTGCTCATTCCCGGCGTAAACTGGATTACCGAAATCGTTGTAAGATGGTCAACCTTCCTTAAAAAGGGCGGCTTGCTCAGACTCATCATCTGTATTCTTGTAACCATACCTTCAGGTATCGTTTTCGGTTGGGTAGACTTGGTTTGGGTACTGCTCTTCAAGAAGCTGTGCTTGCAGTAAGCTGAACGGACGTTGTTTTAAGGAGATAACTTTATGTCGTTTGATAAGTGGTTTAATAAACAGGACAGACTTGTTCAGGTTATTCTTATGGTCCTTCCCGTCGTGGGCTGGATAGTGGAATGTCTTGTAAGGGCAAGCATCCTGCTCAGAACAAAGAGTGCGCTGCACCTTATTGTATTCCTTCTCTTCCTCTTCGTGGGTTGGAGCTGGATAATCGTCGTAATCGACCTTGTTTACCTTATTTTAAAGGGACGTCTTTTATTTGCTTAAAGAAAAAATTAAAACCGCCGAAGTTGCAGTTCAGCAACTTTGGCGGTTTTTTGAGTACGCGCACGCCGCAGTTTTGCGGCGTGCGCGTACGGTTATGTTAAAACTTGAACCATTTAATTTATAAGGAGTGTGCGCGGATACCTGACGCAAGCTGTAATTTTACTCGCAAAAAAACGACGCGACTAAAAATTATTGTGAAACCGCGTCAAATATTATCGAATTTAAACCTTGCGGCGGTCGTATTCTCTTCCTTCGAGCGTCTTGAAGATAAATTCGCGGTTTTCATAGATTATATATCCGTGCGCGCTGTTCTCCTTGGGGAGCGAAACCGAGCCGGGGTTGAGGTGGAAAAATCCGTCCTCTTCGGCGTTCAAGGGCACGTGAGTATGTCCCGTAACGTAGACGTCGCCTTTGGCAACGGGGGGAACCGCTCTGTGTCCGTGCGAAAGGTGAATATTCAGTCCGTCAACCATAATAACGCCGTAGTCGGCGGAGACGTTGAAATTCAATACCATCTGGTCGACCTCGCTTTCGCAGTTGCCGCGCACGCAGGTTATAACCTTTGCATACGGCGCAAGCAGTTCTGCAACCGTTTTGGGCGAATATTCGTCGGGCAGGGGATTGCGCGGTCCGTGGTACAGGATATCGCCCAGCAGTACCAGTCTGTCCGCGCCCTCGCGCCCGAAGGCGTTCAGCATTTCCTTGCACCATTTAGCCGAGCCGTGCACGTCGGAAGCGAAAAAAATCTTCATAAAAGCTCCTCCAATTTTCTTATAACGCCGAATTCCGCGTTTGAAAGTATCACTTCGCCCACCTTTTCCTTTAAGGGGGGATAGGCGTTTGCGGTGACGTAAGCCTTGCCCGCGGCAAGCAACATTTCCAAATCGTTCATATGGTCGCCGAACGCGGCGCATTCTTCCTTGCGTAAGCCCAGCTCGCGCATAAGCGCCTCCAGCGCCCTGCCCTTGTTGGCGTGGGAAACCGAAACGTCCAGCCAGTCGTAGCCCGAAATCATAGTCCTCAGCCCGTCTATCAGTGGAGGAAGAATAACTCCGCCGTGCTCCGCGCAGGGCTGTTCGTCCCAGACGGAAATCTTCAAAACTACCTCTCTTGCGGCAATCTCGTTCAGATTTTCCACCTTTTTTGCGGAAGAATACGACCTGTTCACCGTGGCTATAAATTTTTCGCAGTCGCTCTCGTAATAGGCGCAGTCCGCGCAGGACAGCAAGGGATACAGTCCCTCTTGCCGTCTTATTATATCCAGCGCGTACTTTACGCCCTCCGAGGGGGTGGGGTCGGAATATATTATTTTGTCCCCAAACCACACAAGTCCGCCGTTTTCGGCAATTATGGCAATCTTATCCGCAACGGGCGCAAACAGCTTTTTCAAATTCGGCAGCTGTCTGCCGCTTGCGGGGGCGAAAATTACGCCCTTATCCGCTAGCCTTCGTATATAGGGGAAGGTTTCGGGCGGCATTATCTTGCTGGGCGGAAGAAGCGTTCCGTCCAAATCGCACGCAATAAGTTTAATCATAAAAATATTTTACCATAACCCGCCGCGTTATGCAAGCGGAGCGAACAGCTTTAACAGCGCGTAAAGCCTGTTTTTTCTGCGCGGCTTCATCGGCTCCGACAGCGCAAGGCACGCCGAAAAGTCGCAGGCAACCTCTTCGACGATTCTGCCCTGAAACAATCCTCCGCACTCGTAGTTTAATGACATAGAGCGGAAATCCAGGTTATAAGTGCCCAAAATGCACTTATTATCGCATATAAGGCACTTTGCGTGCATAAACCCGGGGGTGTATTCGTAAACCTTAACTCCGCTCTTTATAAGCTCTGAGGCGTAGTCGCAGGTTAGGCGAAAGGTCAGCTTTTTGTCGGGCACGTGGGGGATTATGATTATGACCTCTACGCCCGATTGAGCGGCGTAGTAAAACGCGCGTTTAAGGCGTTCGTCAAGGCATAGATAGGGGGTAAACGCCCAGACCCGCTCCCTTGCGCCGTAAATCGCCGCGCAAATTACGTCCTCGCACAGCCCGCTCTGCACGGGCGGAGAATCGAAAATCGGCAACATACAATTTTGTGCGCCGTCCTCAAAAACGCCCTCAATCTCCCTGCACCCCGACCACACTGACAAAAACAGCTCCTCAAAAAAGCGCGCGGCGCTGCCTTCTATGCAAAAGCCCGTGTCCTTCCAATAGCCGTGCGGCGCGGTTATGCCCGCGTATTCGTCGGCAACGTTAATTCCGCCCGAAAAGGCTACCTTGCCGTCTATCGCGGCAATCTTGCGGTGGTCGCGGAAGTTCAGGCGCGATAAGGGCAGGGGCGAAAGTCTGTGAAAAATTAAAAGCTCGGCTCCGCGCTTTTCAAGCTCCTTTAACTTTTTTCGGGGAAGTCTGAGCGCGCTGCCCAGCCCGTCGGCAATTATTTTAACCTCTACGCCTCGGTCTAACGCGCGCGCAAGACAGTCGTGCAGGCGGGAATAAATTTCGCCGTCGGCTATGATGTAGTATTCAAGAAAGACTCGCGCCTGCGCGCGGTCGATTTCGTAAAACAGCCGTTCAAAGTAACCCGCGCCGTCCGAAAAATACCTGCAATTATCGTAAGATATAGGCGGCGGAATCTTTTTGCCGACAAAGTGCAGGGTGCGTTCGCACGCCTGCCTGCGGTATTGAAAGATTACCCGCATAACCGCGCCGATTACGGGCACGGCGGCAATAAAGCACAGCCACGCGCACTTATATTCGGGCGGTTCGTCGCGGTCTATCAGGGTAAGCGCTACGATTACCGAAAGAGCGTACGCGCCTAAAATCGCCGCACCTAGCGATAAAAGCGAGGGGATATAGACGCATAAAAAAATAATTGCGGAAAGATACGCCGCAATAAGGGTCAAAGATAGGGTCAGCCGTGAAAAAACGGCGTGAAAAAAGCCGCGCATAACGTATTCCCGTCTGCGCGGCAGAAAGTTTTTACCGAAAAATTCCCGTTTTTTCCGCGGGTCATAAAATCAGCTTTATTACCGACATCTTGTTGGAATGGGGCACGTCCTCCAGCTTTTTGTTCAAAAGCTCGGCAGGTTCGCAGTCGGAAAGAATTTCCGTCTCGAACATGGTCAAATCAACCGCGCCGTGTGTTATCATATTTATCGCGGCTTCGGTGTAGCCGTAGCCGTCGGAAATACCCATCACGTGCAGGTTGCGCTCCAGAATAGGCAGGGCGTCCAGCTTGAAGTCTATGGGCGAGAAGGTGCCCAAAACCAGCTTTTTGCCTCGCGCCAGCACGCGCGCGGCAAGGTTGGGGTTCAGGCGCGAGCAGGGCGTATAGATAGCTGCGTCGCACATATTTCCGCCCGTTGCGTCGGCAACGTTAGCTTCAAGCGTTTCGTCCTGCATAAATGCAAAATAGACGCCGTATCTTCTTAACTTTTCAAGGTTCTGCTGATTGTTATCGATAATAATGGGCACGTATTTGTGATAGGTAGCAACCTGAGCGAGAATACACGCCGTAAAGTTGGAGCCTATAATAGCCACCTTACTGCCCGCAGACAAATCAAGTTTATCGTAAATATTTTCTGCAAGCGCGACGTTTTCTATGCAGAGAGCGTGCATAACGTCCACGGAATCGGGCAGGGGAGCTACGTCCTTATAGTCGCATACCACGAAATCGCGCAAAAATCCGTCGAAATCTCTGCCTGCAATCTGCACGTTTTCGCAATCGGCGGCAGAGCCGCTTCTGCATTGCAGGCATTTTTTGCAGGGTCTTGTAGCCTTAACGTAAACGTTTGCGCCCTTTTCCACGCCGTAAACCTTGTCCCCGGCGTCGGTCACCACGCCCACGGCAAATCTGCCCAAAGTCTTGGGGTAGCGTACGCGCAATTCTCCCGAATAGGTCAGGGCGTCGTAGTTTGAAATCAGAACGTGAGTAATTTTAACCTTGACCTCGTCGGGACCTACGCCCATTTCGGTCTGAGGTTGTCTTGTCAGGGTTCTGGGACCCGTAAGTATCCAATTATCCATACAGCACTATTATACGCCAAAGTAAAGATTAAATCAACCCTTTGCGCCCAAAATCTTTTACTCGGCAAAATTAATGATTAAAGTCAAAAAATTTTAAACGCGATTGTAAAAATAATTGACTTATTGCGGTTTTTTATATATAATAGTTAAGCATTACAGAAAATAACAGCGAGGTGAGATAAATGAAGCCCGAAATACATCCCGATTATCACGAAGTCACGGTTGTATGCGCTTGCGGCGCTACCTTTAAAACCGGTACTACCAAAAAGGTAGATACCTTAAAGGTTGATATCTGCAACAAGTGTCATCCTTTCTTTACCGGCAAGCAGAAGCTGGTCGATACCGGCGGTCGCGTAGACAAGTTCAAGAAAAGATACAATATTTAACAAAAAGTCCGGCTTCAATATTATATTGGAGCCATTTTTTGTGGGTGCCGATTACGGCGCGTTAATATTTTACGGTGATTATGTCGGAAAAAGTCAAACAGGAAAAACTTAAGTGCTCGTCGGTCGGCGGGCAGGCCGTCATCGAAGGCGTAATGATGCAGGGCGCAACCTCCTATTGCTGTGCCGTGCGCGACCCCGACGGCGAAATTCAGGTGGAAAAAAAGCGGCTCAACCGCTCGCCTTCCGCCGTAAAGGCGTCTAAAATTCCCTTCGTAAGGGGAGTGGTGAACATGGTCTCTTCGCTCATTCGCGGTTCGCAGACGCTTATGCGCAGCGCGCAGGTCAGCGGCGAGGACGACGGAGAGCCCGGAAGAGTGGAAAAGTGGTTCGCCGAAAAATTCCACAGGGATTTAATGGAAGTAATTTCCTTTATTTCCGTGCTTGTAGGCGTGGCGCTTGCCGTGGCTCTGTTTATGATTCTTCCCAACTTTTTGGTTGGGCTCTTAAAGGGCTGGTTCCCAGCGCTCGGCGGAACCGCGTGGGAATTCGTCATTCTCGGCGTCATAAAACTTGCAATCTTCCTCGGCTATCTGGGGCTTATTCTGCTTTTAAAGGACATTCAGCGCCTGTACCGTTACCACGGTGCGGAGCACAAGACCATAAACTGCTACGAAAAGGGTTTGCCCCTTACGGTTGAAAACGTGGCTTCCTGCTCGCGCATACACGACAGATGCGGCACGTCCTTCCTGTTTATAGTTTTGATAATCAGCATCGTCCTGTTCGCGCTGGTAAATTGGGCTTTAGGTATTCACCTGATTGCCAACAAGGCGTTGCAGCTGCTTGCCAGAATAGGCGTCGAAATAGTAATTCTTCCCGTAATCGCGGGCGTCGGCTACGAAGTTTTAAAACTTCTTGCAAGGTTCCACGGACCAATCTCCAAGGCGCTCAAGTCGCCCGGATACCTCATTCAAAAGGCGTTCACCACGCGCGAACCCGACGAAGAGATGATAGAAGTCGCAATCGCCGCGTTCAACGCCGCAATGGAGATGGACGCGAATCCCGACGAGGAGGAGACCTCGTTCATAACGGGCGGACTGCTTTCCGCAGCCCTTAAGGAGACCAAAAAGCGCTTTGCCGAAAAGGGCGTGGACGAGAGCGACGCGGAGTGGATATATTCGTTGGTTCTCGGCATAAAGAGGAGCGAGCTTTACGGCGACGGCATAATCGTCAAGTCCGGTCAGGCAAAGCAGATAGAGGCGATTGTGCAAAAGCGTCTTTCGGGCAGACCGCTTTGGTACGTTATGGGCGACACCGAATTTTACGGCTGTAAGATAAAGGTGGACGAAAGGGTGCTTATTCCCCGCCCTGAAACCGAAATTTTAGCCGAACAGGTAGTAAAGCTGGCTGAAGAGGGCGACAAAATTCTCGATTTGTGCACGGGCAGCGGCTGTATTGCCGTAGCCGTGGCAAAGCATTGCAGGGATAAGAAGGTGCAGGTAACTGCCGCCGACGTCTCGGACGCGGCGCTTATGCTTGCCAAGGAAAACGCCAACTTAAACTCCGTGGACGTAAACTTTGTCTTAAGCGACCTTTTGACCAAGGTGCACGGAAGATTCAATATAATCGTCTGCAATCCCCCCTATATAAAGAGCGGAGAAATCGCCTCGCTTCAGAGCGAGGTAAAGAACTTCGAGCCGCGCATTGCTCTGGACGGCGGCGACGACGGGCTGGACTTCTACAGGCGGCTTGCAAAGGACGTCAACCGCTATCTGGCAAGGGGCGGTATGCTCATGCTTGAGTGCGGCGAAGGTCAGGCGGACGAGGTATTAAAACTGTTTGAAAAGCGCGACTACGCAATGGTCGTCAAGGACTATGCGGGCGTAGACCGCTTCTTAAAAATCGCATTCTGAGATATTTATGGATAAAATGCTTGTCAAACTCGCCGATATTTATAAGAGGTATCAGGCGCTTTCGCAAAAGATGAGCGACCCCGAGGTTATAGCCGACTCCGCGGCGTGGACTAAGATTGCCAAGGAACATTCGGAAATTTCCGAGCCGTCGCAAAAATACGAGGAATACCTTGCCGTCGAAAAGCAGATGAACGACGCGGCGGAGGCGGAGAGAACCGAAACCGACGCCGAAATGAAACAGCTTTTGAACGACGAGGTGTATTCCTGCAAGGATAAGCTGGGCGCCCTTCGCGAGGAGCTAAAAATTCTGCTTTTGCCCAAGGACAAGAACGACGACAGAAACTGCATTATGGAAATCCGCGGCGGAGCGGGCGGCGAAGAGGCGGCGCTGTTTGCCTACGAGCTGTACAGAATGTATATAAACTACTGCGAACGTCACCGCTTGAAGATTGAGGAAGTGGACAAAAACCAGACCGAGCTCGGCGGAATCAAGGAAGTAGTTTTAAATATTTCGGGCAAGGACGCGTACAAACAGCTCAAGTTTGAAAGCGGGGTTCACCGCGTTCAGCGCGTGCCCGAAACCGAATCGCAGGGGCGCGTTCACACCTCAACCGCTACGGTTGCGGTTCTTCCCGAAGCCGAGGACGTTGAAGTTGAAATCAGGGACGAGGACGTAAGGGTAGACGTCTACCGCTCCTCGGGCGCGGGCGGTCAGAAGGTAAACAAGACCGAAACGGCGATACGGCTCACCCACTTTCCCACGGGCATAGTGGTGACCTGTCAGGACGAAAGGAGCCAGCTTAAAAACAAGGACAAGGCGTTCAAGGTCCTGCGCTCGCGGCTGTACGATTACTACAACACGCGCAACCAGTCCGAACAGGACGCGCACAGAAAGAGTCTTGTGGGAAGGGGCGACAGGTCGGAGCGAATCCGCACCTACAATTTCCCCCAGGGCAGGGTTACCGACCACAGGATAGGGCTTTCGCTGTACTCTCTGGACAGCTTTATTATGGGCGATATCGACGGTATGGTAGAGGCTTTGGCGGTCGCCGAAAGGGAAGCGCTGCTTGCCGGTTCAGAAGATTAATTTTTGCCGTTCGTCGCGCCATATGCGCGTACTAACGCAGAGGAATAAGGGGAAATGAAGAGAAATCAATCGGGCGAGGACTATCTCGAAGCCATACTGCTCCTGTCGGAACAGCTAGAATACGTGCATCAGATAGACGTTGCGCGCAGAATGGGCGTGTCGCAACCCGCCGTGCAGAAGGCATTAAAAATTTTAAAGGACAAAGAGTATATCCGCACGGACGGACTGCACATATACCTAACCGAACGGGGGTTGCAGTACGCGGGCGAGGTATACCACAGGCACTGCACAATCCGCGCGTTTTTGACCCTTCACGGCGTAAACCCTTCGGACGCGGACGACGACGCGTGCGAAATGGAGCACGCAATATCGCAGGCTACCTTTTCGATGATGGAAAAATACGTCGCCGAACATAAAGATAAATAACGTAAGTACAATAACGAGCGGATATATCCGCAGACAAACGCGCCGCCGCGAATTATTTTTCGCGGCGGCGCGTAGTTCTTTTTGCGGTTTTAACGCGCGGAAGAGTTAAAAAATATTTTATAAAATTTCTTAACTTAGGTTAATTTTTGTTGACAAACGGCTTTTGCAAGCATATAATTTTATTTGCTTAACGAATGTTAAGTAATTTTTATTGATTAAAACTTAACCTAGGTTAAGTTTATTGGAGAGAGTCGATATGCCTATAAGTCTTGCACCCGAAAACGTTGCGATGAAAGTGGCAAGGATTACCGCCGACGACAAGACGCGTCGGCACTTGCAGGAGCTTGGAATTTGCGAGGGCGGCGAAGTTACTTTGGTTTCAAAGAGCCCTAACGGAGTAATTCTGATAGTAAAGGAAGGCAGACTGTGCCTTGACGGAACGCTTGCCCGCCGCATACTGGTGGCTTAAGGCAAAAAGCCGCTCGCTTAAGGCAAGGCAGTCGGCGCAAATGCGCTTGTCCGCCGCATACAGGGGATAAAGCAGCAAGGACGGCTTGCCCGTTGCCGCCGCGCGATTAGTTAAAGCCGCATATCAGCGGCTCAACCTGTGCGTTTCGGCTTATTTAATTCGATTAATTATTAAAGGAGATATAAAATGACTAAACTGCTTAGCGATTTTGCCGTGGGAGAAAGCGGCAAGATAGTTAAAGTCAACGGTGAAGGCGCGATACGCCGCAGGCTGTTCGATATGGGCGTAACGCCCATGGCTGAAGTTACCCTGCGCAAGAAGGCGCCCCTTGGCGACCCCGTGGAAGTGACCATAAGGGGTTACGAACTGACGCTTAGAAAAGTCGAAGCGGCGTGCGTGGAGGTGGAGCTTAAATGAAAACCTTCGCTTTGGCAGGTAACCCCAACTGCGGCAAGACCACGCTATTCAACGCGCTCACGGGCTCGACGGCGCACGTAGGCAACTGGCCGGGCGTAACCGTAGACAAGCGCGAGGGAGTATACAGGGGCGGGGAAGAGAAGGCGGCAATCGTCGATTTGCCAGGCATTTATTCGCTTTCGCCCTACACCCCCGAAGAGGTCATCTCGCGTAACTTCATTCTGGACGAAAAGCCCGACGGCATAATCAACATAGTCGACGCAACCAACTTAGAGCGCAATCTGTACCTCACTACGCAGATTCTTGAGATGGGCGTGCCCGTAATAATCGCCCTCAATATGATGGACGAAGTGGAAAAGGCAGGCGATTCGATAGACGTAAAGGCGCTTGAAAGGGCCATAGGCGTGCCCGTAGTCGCAATTTCCGCCCTCCGCAAAAAGGGCATAAAGGAACTGATGGATAAGGCGCTTACGATGAAGTCCGAGCGCAAGGGCGCAACCGTTCTCGGCGGTTCGCTTACGCCCAAAATCCGCAGGGCTCAGCAGTTCTTCGAGCAGATAAACGTTTCTTCTCCGCTCTTCCATGCGGTAAAGATGCTTGAAGGCGACGAAATAGAGCTCAAACACACGGGCGCGGAGGAGCTTCTTTTGGAAATCGCCGCAGGCGACGACCTTGAGGCGATAGTCGCCGACGAAAGATATAAGTACATATCGGCACACTTTTCCACGGCTAAAGCAAAGAGCGAAAAGGAGCTTTTAACCACTTCCGACAGGGCGGATAAAGTGCTCACCCACAGAATCTGGGGCTTGCCCATCTTTGCCGTCATACTCTTTTTGATTTTCCATCTTACTTTCTCGGAAGATTTACTCTATATCGGCGCAATCTGCAATGCGGCGGGTTCGCCCCTGCCCACGGTTGACGAGCTGGGTCTCGAAGGCGCGGCGGCGCAGACGGTAGCGGTATTCTACGACGGAGCGGTTTTCTCGCCGGGAGTTATGCTGTTCAACGCGCTAGACGCGGCGACCTCTTCGATATCCGGCGCAATTTCTTCCGCAATGGAAAGTGCCGAAGTCGCCGAATGGGCAATCGGTCTGGTATGCGACGGCGTGCTGGGCGGCGTGTTCGCGGTACTCGGCTTCCTGCCGCAGATACTTCTTTTGTTCCTGTTCTTCTCCATACTCGAAGATTCGGGCTATATGGCGCGCGTGGCGTTCATTCTTGACAGAATTTTCCGCCGCTTCGGGCTGACGGGCAGGGCGTTTATGCCCATGATTATGGGCTTCGGCTGCTCCATTCCCGCAATGGTAAACACCCGCACGCTTGCAGACGAAAGGGAAAGGACGGCAACCGTCCGCGTAATACCCTTCTTCTCCTGCGGGGCGAAATTACCCATCCTGACGGCGATTGCGGGCGGTATTGTTCAGTACTTCGGCGTATCCAACGTCGATCTGATTACCTTTTTAATGTACGTTTCGGGCGTGTCCGTGGCGATAATCTCGGTGCTCCTGATGCGCGCAACAACTCTGCGCGGCGAGGTTGCTCCCTTCATTATGGAACTGCCCGCATACCATATGCCCGGCTTTAAAAACCTTATGCTTCACCTATGGGATAAGGCAAAGCACTTCATTAAAAAGGCGTTCACCATCATACTCGCCTCAACCATAATCATATGGTTCCTGCAGTCCTTCGGCTGGAACTGGCAGTACGTTGGAACGGAGGGAATGGGCGATTCCATACTAGCCTCCCTCGGCAAGTTCATTCAGCCGCTGTTCACGCCGCTCGGCTTCGGCTCGCAATTGGGCGAATTCGGCTGGGTATTCGCGGTTGCGGCGGTTACGGGACTCATCGCAAAGGAAAACGTAATCGCAACCTTCTCGGTGCTGGCGGCTATGCTCGTTCCCGGATTCGAGGGAACCGAAGAGGGCGTTGCGGAAGCGGTTGCAATGATAGCCGCTACAGGCATCAATATCCCCGCGTTGCTGGCGTTCATAATGTTCAATATGACAACAATCCCCTGCTTTGCGGCGGTTGCAACGGCTAAAGCCGAGCTTCCCACAAAGGCAAGTTTCAAGTGGACGTTAGCGTTCTGGGTATGCGCAAGCTATATAGTCGCAAGTGTTTTCTATACGGTCGGCACGTGGTGGTGGACTGTATTCATCTGGATTGCGGCGGTTGCGGCTGCGGTTACCCTTATCGTTTTGAATAACCTCGGCAAAATCAAACTGCCCAAATTCGGTAAAAGGAAGGCGTAATTATGGGCGCTACGGAAATAGTGATAGCAGTACTCTGCGCCCTTGCGGTCGTCTCAGTGATAGGTACGATCATATATAAAAAAGTAAAGGGCAAATCCTCGGGTTGCGGCTGCGGCTGTGCAAACTGTCCGCACGCCTGTTCGGGGAAAAGTCAGACCGAGCACACGGACTGACGCTTCTAATTAAAGCACATCGATTAACTCTCCACATACAAAACAACGCGCCCGAAGGCAGACTGCCTTCGGGCGCGTTTTATCTTTGGCGGGCTGTTAAGCGCATAGGTCGGTTTTCCGAGTGTTCAATTTTAAAAAAATTTCAAAATTTTTTATATCTATTCACAATAGCGGCGTCCGTATAAATTTATTCGTCAATCATTTGCCAAACGACGCAGTTATATGTATAATTATAAGTAAACAGACTCGGACCGCCAAAAACGCGGCGGTCTGCAACACGGAGAAAACAATGATTAAATTATCCCGCAGAATCAGCTCCATATCGCCTTCCATGACTTTGGCAATTTCCGCTAAAGCCAACGAAATGAAAGCCAACGGCGAAAAGGTAATTTCGTTCGGCGTGGGCGAACCCGATTTCGACACCCCCGAACATATCGTCAACGCGGCTAAGGACGCGCTGGACAAGGGCTATACCAAGTACGTTGCGGCGGCAGGTCTGCCCGCGCTCAAGAAGAGCGTGTGCGCCAAATTGAAGCGCGATAATTCGCTAGATTATTCCCCCTCGCAGATAGTAATTTCCAACGGCGGCAAGCACGCGATTTTAAATGCGGTTGCGGCGGTCATCGAAGAGGGCGACGAGGTTATAATTCCCTCGCCCTATTGGCTTACCTATCCCGAGGTAGTGCGCTTTTTCGGCGGCGTTCCCGTGTTCGTTGAAACCACGCGCGAAAGCGGCTTTAAAATCACGCCCGAACAGCTGGAGGCGGCTATTACTCAAAGGACGGCTATGCTCATCTTCAACAGCCCGTCCAACCCCACTGGCGCCGTGTATTCCGAAGAGGAGATAAAGGCTCTCGCCGCCGTCTGCGAAAGGCACAACCTATGCGTTCTGTCCGACGAAATGTACGAAAAGTTGGTCTACGACGGAAAAACTCACTATTCGATTGCGCAGGTTTCCCCTGCAATGAAGGAAAACACAATAATCGTCAACGGCGTTTCCAAGTCCTACGCAATGACGGGCTGGCGCCTGGGCTATCTTGCGGCGGCTGAACCGGTTGCAAAGGCGATTGCTTCCTTCCAGAGCCACGCCACCTCGAACGTAAACACAATCACGCAGTACGCGTCAATCGCCGCTCTGGACGGCGACGAGGCGCCCATGCGCGAAATGGTCAAGGCGTTCTCCGAAAGGCGCAAAAATATGCTTGCGCTTCTGGACGGGCTTAAGTCTCTGGGGCTGGACTACGTTAAGCCCGACGGCGCGTTCTACGTAATGCTCGTATGCGACAAGCTGTACGGAAAGAGCCTGGACGGCAAGGTTATCCGCGGCAGTATGGATTTTGCGGATATGCTTTTAACCTACGAAAAGGTTGCGGCAACCCCCGGCATATGCTTTGGCGACGACGCCTGCATACGCCTTTCCTACGCGCTGTCTATGCAGGACATCGAAGAGGGATTGAACCGCATAGCCGAATTCGTAAAAAAATTGAATTAAGCGGCCGAAATTCGCAAAAAATTGTCTAAAAAAAATACTAAACGCCGCCGTCCGTGCGCGTTCGGCGGCGCAAATTATATAAATTATTAAATTTAAATAAAAATTTTAAAAAAGGTATTGAATTTATCGCCGATAGCTGATAAAATATTATAAACATAGTATGTAAGGCTATGATTCAGGAGGACAATACCATGATTAAAATTATTTGCGGCCCTAAGGGCACGGGCAAAACCAAGCAGATTATACAGGCGGCAAACAGTAACGTCGCCGTTGCTAAGGGCTTGAGCGTATTCATCACCGATACTAACCGCTATATGTACGATATAGTACGCGACGTAAGATTTATCGACGTCAACGACTATATGGTCGCAGGCGAGGACGCGTTCTGCGGCTTTGTAAAGGGCGTAGTTGCAGGCAATCACGACACTGAATACGTTTACATAGACGGCATTGCAAGAATTACAGGCAAACCCTTGTCCGAGCTTGCCGCAACTTTCTACATGCTCGATAAAATTTCAAACGACAGCGGTCTGGTTATAACCATTACCTGCAGCTGCGATAAGTCGGAATTGCCCGATTTCATCGCTAAATATTGTTAATTTAAAATTCGGCAATATAAGCGGCGCTGTTCTTTTTGGGAAAAGCGCCGTTTTTTATTTGTCGGAGTCAGGAGTGATATTATGAATTTTATAAGCACGCGCGGCGGCGAAACCGTAACGGGCGCAAGGGCTATCGTGCAGGGGCTTTCGGCAAACGGCGGTCTGTTCGTGCCCGAAACTTTCCCTCAGGTTTCAGTAAAAGAACTTGAAGAGATGCTTTCTATGAGCTATCCCGAACGCGCGGCAAAGGTGTTGTTGAAGTACCTTGACGAATACGACGAGGCGGGACTTTTAAAGGCGTGCGAAGCCGCGTATGCAAAGTTCGACGGCGACCCCGCGCCCTTGGTAAAGATTGACGACGGCGTGTATATTCTGGAGCTCTTCCACGGCCCCACTTGCGCGTTCAAGGATATGGCGCTCACCCTTCTTCCCTACCTTTTGAGAAAGGGCTGCGATATCTGCGGCATAAAGGAAAACATTCTTATCCTCGTCGCAACCTCTGGCGATACGGGTAAGGCGGCGCTCGAAGGCTTCAAGGACGCCGAAGGCGTAAAGATTATGGTGTTCTACCCCAACGACGGCGTCTCCAAGATGCAGAAACTGCAGATGGCGACGCAGGAGGGCGAAAACGTAAACGTAGTCGCGGTAAAGGGCAACTTCGACGACTGCCAGTCGGCGGTAAAGGTAATCTTTAATTCCGCCGAATACGCCAAGGAGCTTAAAAAGCGCAACACGCTTCTCTCGTCTGCAAACTCTATAAACTTCGGCAGACTCGCGCCCCAGATAGCTTACTACTTCTCGGCTTATCTCGACATGGTGTCCTCCGGTCAGATTGAAATGGGCGACAAGATAGACTTCTGCGTGCCCACGGGCAACTTCGGCAACATTCTGGCGGCGTACTATGCAAAGCGCATGGGCTTGCCCGTCCGCAGACTGCACTGCGCGTCGAATATGAACAATATCTTAACCGACTTCCTTGCCAAGGGCGAGTACGATATGCACCGCGAATTCTACAAGACGACTTCGCCTTCGATGGATATTCTGATTTCCTCCAACCTTGAAAGGCTTCTGTTTGAAATTTCCGGCAGGAACGCTCAGCTCACCGCCGAGAGAATGAACAAGCTCAAAGAGGAAAAGATATACAAAATCACCCCCGAAGAGCGCGAGGCAATAGCCGAAACCTTCGACGGCGGCTTCGCCAACGAGGACGAGGTGGTTGAAACCATCTACGACGTATTCTGCGACGTGGGCTACACTATGGATACGCACACGGGCTGCGCAATGAAGGTGGCGGTGGACTGGTTCGAAAAGAACAAGAAGGATCAGACCAATATGGTCGTCGTATCCACGGCAAGCCCCTACAAGTTCCCCCAGGACGTTTTATACGCCGTAACGGGCAACGACGTGCGCGACAGCTTCAAGGGCATCAAGCGCCTGCACGCCGCAACGGCAATGGCGGTTCCCAAGAGCCTTGCAAGGTTAAAGGATAAAACAGTTCGCTTCAACACGGTGGTGTCGGCGGATAAGATGTTCGACGAGGTCTTGAAGTTCGTCGGGGAATAATTTTCCGAAAGACTTTCGGACGATTTTAAAAAATATATAAATGTGGCGCGCACGGATTGCCGTGCGCGCCTTAGATTTAACGCAGATTGCCTGCGCGCCTTGGAATCGGCGCGGATTTCAGCCCGAATTTCTTCAAATGTGTCAATCAGGTGAGTAAAAAGGTTTAATTTTGTGATAGCATAGCGCAACGCCGCAAAAATCTTTGCAATTTTATTTGCGTTGTGCTAGAATTATAATAAGCCGAGTATATCGGCAAGAGGGTATGAATTATGGATGGGAACAAAAAGACGCTTTATTCGGCGGCGCAGCCGACAAATAACCTTACTATCGGCAACTACGTTGGCGCTATTCGCAACTGGGCGAATCTGCAGGACGAGTATAACTGCATCTATGCAATCGCCAATATGCACGCCATAACCGTAAGGCAGAACCCTGCGGAGCTCAGGCAAAAGACTTTAAGCCTTCTTGCGCTCTATCTTGCCTGCGGCATAGACCCCGAAAAGTGCATACTGTACGTGCAGTCGCACGTTCCCTGCCACGCGGAGCTTGCGTGGGTGTTGAATACCTTTACCTACGTCGGCGAGATGGAGCGTATGACCCAGTTCAAGGATAAATCCGCCAAACACGCAGACAATATCAATATGGGTCTTATGGACTATCCCGTTTTAATGGCGGCGGATATCCTCTTATATCAGGCGGACGTCGTGCCCGTGGGCATCGACCAAAGGCAGCACCTTGAAATCACGCGCGATATAGCCGTGCGCTTCAACAACGCCTTTTCGCCCACATTCACCGTGCCCGAGGGCGTGTATATGAAGGTCGGCGCCAAAATCTGCGACCTTCTGGATCCCTCCAAAAAGATGAGTAAATCTGCCGAAAACGC
Source organism: Candidatus Coproplasma sp. (assembly GCA_051884095.1). GTDB lineage: Bacteria > Bacillota > Clostridia > Christensenellales > Borkfalkiaceae > Coproplasma. Next base: position 3,871 of record JBJEUZ010000024.1, on the reverse strand, counting down.
AAACGGCACGGTATTTCTGTCCGACGACAGGGACACGGTTATGCGCAAGTTCAAGCGCGCGGTGACCGACAGTGAGGCGCAGGTCAGATACGACCCCGAAAACAAGCCCGGCGTAAGCAACCTGCTGTCCATCTATTCGGTATTTGCCGACAAGACCATTGCCGAGGCGGAAAGGGAGTTCGAGGGCAAGGGCTACGGCGATTTTAAACTTGCCGTAGGCGAAGCGGTTGCGGATAAACTTGCGCCCGTTCAGGCAGAACAGGCAAGACTGCTTGCCGACAAGGCTTATCTCGACGGCATACTTGCAAACGGAGCGGAGGCGGCGTACAAAATCGCGCGCAAGACGCTTTCAAAAGTATATAAAAAGATAGGATTTTACCAAATCTGATGTTCGGATATATTCACCCCGAAAGACCTCACCTTTTCGTCAAGGACGAAATGCTTTATAAGGCGCTCTACTGCGGAATGTGCAAGAGCATAAATAAATCCAGCGGCTCGCTCGCGCGGACGGCGCTCACCTACGATATGGCTTTTATGTCCGCGCTGTTGCACAATATAAAAAATCAGGACGTAAAGGTGGAAAAGCGGCGGTGCGCGCTTCACCCCTTAAAGCGCAGATATATGGCGTTGCCCGACGATACCTCGATTCTTCTGGGCTGTATCAACACCGTTCTTGCATATTATAAATTACTGGACGACAAGCTGGACGGCGACAAAAAGGGCGTGTTTGCCTTTCTGTACAAGAGCGGTTATAGGCGGGCGTTGAAAAATCATCCGCGCGTTGCCGAAATCATAAGGCGGCAGACCGACAATCAGCGCGATATAGAGCAGAGGAACACGGCGATTATCGACGAGGCGTGCGAACCCACGGCGGTTATGATGCGCGATTTGTCCACCTACGTGCTGGGCGAATACGCCGACGAGAATACCGCGGGGCTGTGCTACGACGTGGGCAAGTGGATTTATCTTGCCGACGCGCTGGACGACTACGACAAGGACGTAAAAAAGGGGCGCTTCAACGTATTTTACAACGTCTTTAAGGCTAACTGCAAGGCGGAGGCGGTAAAGGTCGGGGCGCAGGAAATCAACTTTATTTTCAATTCGCTGTTCGCGGACATGCGCGAACGTCTGGCGGCGGTCAAGTTCCATTTCAATCACGATCTGACCGACAACATAATATTATTGGGTATTCCCGCCAAGACCCGCTCGCTGGTATACGGCAAGTGCGGTCAGGGAAAAAAGGAAGAAAAATATGAACAGACGAAATCTTGAACTTCTGGGACTGGAAGAGGGCGCGACAAAGGAGCAGATAGACCAGGCTTACGAAACCTTGCGCGCAAAATACCTTGAAGAAAGGTTTTTGGACGGCGAAGCAGGCAACAATGCGGCCAGTATGCTTACAAAAATCGAAGTCGCTCACAACGAGCTCTTAGCCGAGCTTTCCGAAGCGATCTCCGGCGAAGGCGACGGCGGCACGGCTTACGAAAGGGTTGAAGAGCTTATCAGGCATAACAACCTTGAGGACGCGCAGAGGGCGCTCGATTCGTTCAACGAAAGAAACGCGCAGTGGCACTATCTGCAGAGCGTCGTGTTCTACAAGAAAAACTGGATGAACGAGAGCAAGAAACAGCTTGAAATAGCTATGCACCTCGACACCGAAAATCAGAAGTATAAGGACGCGTACAAAAAGCTCAACGACAAGTTGGACTACGACGCCAAAAATCACGCTCACGAGGGCGCGAATCAGAGCACGTATCAGGGTCAGGATATGAGTACCTCCCAGAGCGACCAGATGGGTGGAAACTTCTGTTCCGACTGCATCACCTGCTGCTATATAAACATGTGCGTAAATTGCCTGTGCAATATGTGCTGCAATTAAAATGTCCAAGAGGAATAATAACAAATCCTTTGAAATAACGCTGTCGGCGGTATCTTGCGCGCTGGCGGTCATATTCCTGTATCTCGGCACGCTCAACCGCTACATGCTCGCTTCGGGCTATCTGTGTGCGGAGCTGTGCCTGATGCTGCCCCTTTCAAAGGGATTCTACGTCGGCGACGGGTTGGCGTATCTAGGCACCTGCATTCTTACAGTCCTGCTCGGCGCAATCGGGCAGGTGTGGTTGCTTGTGCCATTTATTATGTTTTTCGGGCTTCATCCGCTTGTCAACGCGTTGCAGACCCGCTTTAAAATCAACAGGTGGGCGGCGCTCGTCGTCAAGGCGGTGTGGTTCGATTTCACCCTTTGGGTTATGTATATCCTGGTTTTCGGTTCGTCAATCGGAAATACCGAACTGGAAATTTACCGCATTATCAACGATTATATACTCATCTTTATCTTCATCGGCGGAAGCCTTATATTCGTAGCCTACGACTACGTAATGATTAGGTGCCAGAAGATAGTAAACGCCTTTGTTCACAGAATTAAAAAATAAGGCGAATCCGGCGCGCGATAATCGCGCCTCTACTTTAATTATTATGCAGAAGAATCAAGAATACAAGGGAAAGGTCGTCGCGCTCGGCAGCGAGGGCGAAGGCATAGTCCAAACAGCCGAAGGCACGGCGTTCGTGCCGTATTGTCTGCCCGAAGAGGAAGTGTCGTTCAGGGCGCTCAGGGTCAAGGGCGGCGTGGCATACGGCAAACTCACCGAGGTGCACACCCTCTCTCGCGACAGGGCTGTACCCGTCTGCCCCGTATACGAAAAGTGCGGCGGCTGTCAGCTTCAGCACGCAAGCTATTCCGCTCAGCTCGACTTCAAGCGCAAGCTGGTTGAAAACTGCCTAAAAAAGATAGGCGGGCTTGACCGGGAGGTTAAACCCACCGTTTCAAGCGACAAACAGTATTCCTACCGCAACAAGCTGGCGCTGCCCGTGGGCGTAACCGAGGAAGGTTCCACGGTCGTCGGCTTCTTTGCGCCTCGCTCCCACCGAATCGTGCCTATTTTCGACTGCGCGCTTCAACAGGAATGGGCAAAGCCGCTCATCGCCGCGCTTTTAAAATTTATGCGCGAAAACGGCGTTTCGGGCTACGACGAGCATACGGGCAAAGGATCCGTGCGACACGTCGTCGCAAGGGAAGTCAAGGGCAAATTCATATTCACGGTCGTATCGGCTGAACGTATAGACCTTTCGCCCCTTGCCGACATTTTAGACGGGCAGTTCAAAAAGTATACTCTCTTACTCAACGTAAACAGGTCGAAGGGCAACGCGATTTTTTCAAAAGAATGGCATATATGCCGCGGCGAAGGCTTTTTCGAGGGCGAAGATTGCGGCATTAAGTTCAAGGCGGGAGCAAACACCTTTCTGCAGGTCAACGACGGAGTGCGCTCCGCACTCTATTCCGCGGTCACGCAGGAGGTCTGCGATAAAAAGTCGGTTGCAATCGACTTATATAGCGGCGGCGGTATGCTCACCGCAATGCTTGCAAAGGGCTGCAAGGCGGCTTACGGCATAGAAATAGTCAAAGAGGCGGTAGTATGCGCCGACGAACTGAAGGAGTTGAACGGGCTTTCGGACAAGATGTTCAATATCTGCGGCACGGTTGAAGAAAACCTTGGCGCCGTGCTTGAAAGGACCGAGGGCGCGAAGAGGGTGATAGTGTGCGACCCGCCCAGAAAGGGAATGGAGCGCTCGGTCATCAAGGAAATAATAGCCAGCGGTGCGGAAAAGGTCGTGCTGGTATCGTGCAATCCCGCAACGCTCGCGCGCGATCTGGGGCTTCTTTGCGGCTCGCTAATCGAGTCTGAAGGACAGATAGCAAGGGCAACGCCCGCCGAGGACGGCAGCTTTGCGGGCGCATATAAAATAAATTCGGTAACCCCGTTCGATATGTTTCCGCAGACCAAACACGTCGAGACGTTGGTCGTATTATCCC